>CANRKL010000007.1 GCA_947631205.1 uncultured Bacilli bacterium
TTGAAAAAAGTATAGAAATTTTAAATAAAATAAAAGAAAAAAACAGGTAGTTTGTATATAAACTATGCACACTACCCATGGGTGAGCGAAGTGATAATAATGGAAAAATATGTAGTAGTGTAAATAGCTTTTGTACTGATACAGTGGAAAGACATACCACATGGGATGGGTATATAGGCCTCATGTATCCATCTGATTATGGGTATGCAGTTGGGGGAAGTGTTAGAAATGAATGTTTAGCCAAAAGTATGTATAACTGGAATGAAAGTACTCCAAATTGTAAAGGAAATGATTGGTTATTACCAACATCATATGAATGGACCATAACAGTTGCTCCTTTTAGTACAAATGCTTCATCTGCCTTTGAAATTTATGATAAATTAACATTTGACTACATTAACAATGGTCGTGCCGCTCGTCCTGTTGCTTATTTAAAGTCATCTGTCAAAATAAAAGAAAGTTCTGCAAGTGATTATGGAAGTGAAAGTAATCCATTCATTTCATTATAAAATAAAAAAATACCAAAACTTAGGCATTTTTTTCACAATTTTCTTTACATTCACAGTTTTCTTCACAATTACAATCATCTTTTAGAACACTTATAATTCCTACTGGACAAGAATCAATAGCCGTTTGTAATTTATCACTATCTAAATTTTCATTGCTAACTGGAATAGAGAATCCCTCGTCATTAAAAGTAAAATGTTCAGAGTCAATTCCTACACACGCTCCACAACCAATACAATTTTCTGTTTTAACAACTAATTTTTTCAAAATTATCACTCCTTCTTTTAAAATTATATCTTTTAAAAGAATAAAAATCAATAATATAAATTTTTCCTTTACTTTTTTGAACCTTAACTTATTTACACAGTCTATTTACAATTATCCTTGTTAAGGACAATTTAATATGATAAAATTAAAATACAAAGCCAAAAAGTATTAGGTGATAAAATGCAAAAGAAATGTTATTATTTTTTTAAGAGAATTTTTGATATTGTTTGTAGCCTAGTAGGAATTATAGTTTTAATTCCTCTTTCATTGGTGATAAAAATAAGTTATCTATGTTCTAAAGACTTTCATAGTATTTTTTTTGTCCAAGAAAGAATAGGTAAAAATGGCCGAATTTTTAAATTTTATAAATTTAGAACTATGGTAGTTAATGCTGATGAAATATTAGAAAAATGGTTAAAAGAAAATCCTCAAATAGCCAAAGAATATAATAAATATAAAAAATTAAAAAAAGACCCCAGAATTACTTTTGTAGGAAAAATAATTAGAAAATTTTCATTAGATGAGTTTCCTCAATTTGTGAATATTTTAAAAGGAGATATGAGTTTAATTGGTAATCGTCCTTATTTATTAAGAGAAAAAAAAGATATGGGAAAATATTATAAAGATATTATTAAAACAAAGCCAGGTTTAACTGGAATATGGCAAGTAAGTGGAAGAAATAATGCAACTTTTCAAAAAAGACTAAAATTAGAAAAAGAATACTCTAATAATTGTTCGTTTAAGCTAGATATGAAAATTCTCTTTAAAACTATAATAGTTGTTTTCAAAGGAGATGGGGCGATGTGAAAAAGGTTTTACTATTATTTTTTTTACTCTTTACAATAACAGGTTGTGGTAAGAAACAAGAAATTGTTGAAAATATTCCGACTGATGAGTCAATTGTCCCCAAAGAAGAAGAAAAAATTGATATTATAGATGTTAATTCTAATATAAGACCTTTTGCGGTCGTAGTTAATAATTCAACAGTTGCTGTCCAAGTTCAAACGGGTTTACAAGAAGCATATGTAGTTTATGAGTTTCCTGTAGAAGGTGGACTAACAAGATTAATGGCTTTATATAAAGATAAACCAAACATAACTATTGGAACAATTAGAAGTGCCAGACATAACTTTATTGATTATGCCTTAGAACATGATGCTATTTTTGTTGCTTATGGTTGGAGTATCTATGCCAAAGATGATTTAAACTCTTTAGGAATAGATTATGCTAATGGTGTTGTTCATAGTGGACCTTTCTGGCGAGAAAATCCTCTTAATTTAGCTAGCGAACATACAGCTTATACAAATACTGATAAAATTAAAGAATTTGCTCAAAATAATGGCTTTGCCCTTACAACCGATAACAAAATAGTATTTAATTATAGCCCACTTGATGTTGATTTAAGTCCTGATGAAAATAATAAAATAGCTAATACAATTAATCTTACATTTGGAGATTATTCATCTACTACCTTTGAGTATGATAGTGCAAATAAAAACTATAAAAGAATAGTAAATGGTAACCCTAATATCGATTATTATACGAAAAAACAATTTACAGCTAAAAATATTATTATAGAAAAAATCAACTATGGGATGATGTCTAACAACTATTATTTAAAATTAGAGACAGTTGGAAAAGGCGATGGATATTTAATAACTAATGGTTATGCTATTCCTATAAAGTGGAGTAAAGAAACAAGAAGCTCTAAAACAAAATATTTAAATTTAAAAGGGGAAGAAATAATGCTTAGTGATGGAAATACTTATGTAGAACTAATGAAAAATAGTGATACTTTAGAAATTAAGTAGGTGAAAATGATGAATATTGATATATTTTGTCCTATATATAATGGATATAATTATTTAGAAAAATTACACCAATCAATAGTAAAACAAAAAAAAGTAAAAATAAATAAAATAAACTATCTCTTAACTGAAAGTTCTGATGAAAGTGAAAAGTATTTAAAAGAAAATCATTTAAATTACTATAAAATTAAAAAAAGTGAATTTTCTCATAGTTTAACTCGGGAAAAATATGCTTTAAAGTCCCAAGCTGATATTATTGTTTTTATCACTCAAGATATCGTTATTGAAAGTGATTTATGGTTATACTACTTAACTAAAAGCATAAAAGAGGGAACTTGTGATGCCGCATTTTCAAGACAAATAACAAAATATAATAATATAGAAAAATACACCAGAGAAAAAAATTATCCTGATAAATCAAGAATTGTTTCTAAAAAAGATATTCCAAACCTTGGATTAAATACTTTTTTCTTTAGCGATGTCTCAAGTGCTATTAAAACTACAACATTTAAAAAATTAAAAGGTTACGATGGAAAAAATTTACCTATAAGCGAAGATATGTATTTTGCATATAAATTAATAATGAATGATTATAAAATAAAATATGAAGCTGATTCGATTGTATATCACTCCCATAACTTTAAACTAAAAGAATTATATGCTCGTTATAAGTTAACGGGTAAGTTTTTTAAAGAAAATGCTTATTTAGATGAATATGGAACAAATAAAGCTGGTGGAGGATTAGCTAAATATATTTTAATAAGAGCTATTAAAGATAAAAATATTAAAGTATTAATTAGGTATCCTTTTGATATGGCAGCAAGATATATTGGAATGAAAGTAGGTAAAAGGAAATAATGAATCGTGATGTAAGAGTTTCTGTTGCAATGGCAACATATAATGGAGAAAAATATATTAAAAAACAAATAGAAACTATAATAAAGAATCTGGAAAAAAATGATGAGTTAGTGATATCTGATGATGGTTCAAAAGACAAAACTCGTCATATCATAAAAAAAATTATAGAAAAAGATGATAGGATAAAGTTAATAGAAGGACCTAATAAGGGAGTTAAACAAAATTTTGAAAATGCAATTAAAAATTGTAAAGGAAAATATATATTTTTATCGGACCAAGATGATTTATGGGAGAAAGATAAAGTTCAAAAAGTTTTAAAATGTTTTGAAAAACATAATTGCAGTTTGGTTATTCATGATGCTAAAGTAATAGATGAAAACGAAAATGAAATTATAAAGTCTTTTTTTGAATTTAGAAATTCTGGCGCTGGAATAATAAAAAATATATGGAAAAATACATACATAGGATGCTGCATGGCGTTTAAAGGAGAAATAAAAGAAAAAGTATTACCGATACCTGATAATATAGAAATGCACGACCAATGGATAGGAATAATAAATGAAAAGTATGGAAAGTCAGAATTTTTAAAAGATAAACTTATAAAATATAGAAGACATAGTGGAAATGTATCTACTATGAAACATTATGGAATATTTAAAATGATAAAAAATAGAGCAATATTAATTGCAAATTATTTGTATAGGATTAAGTAAATTTCTAATTAAAACAGTAGAACATTTAAGACAACAGATTAAATGTTGTGTGACTGATGATGTAAATAAAAATGATTATTTTTCAATAAACCCATTTTTCTTTAGATAAAAATCCAACACATTTTATGAAATAAATTTATTTTTTGATAAAAGTTTGATAAACTATTGATAGCTTAAAGAAAGAAAAGAGTGAATATTAAATGGAAGATAAGATAAAAATATTTGTTATTACCCATAAAAAATATCCTATGCCCCAAAATGAAATATATATTCCTTTACAAGTTGGAGCGGCCATAAATGATGGGTTAGGTTATGAAAAAGATAATGTAAAAGATAATATATCTTCTAAAAATCCTTATTATTGTGAATTAACTGGACTTTATTGGATATGGAAAAATGTAAAATCTGAGTATGTTGGTCTTACTCACTATCGTCGTTATTTTTTTCTTAATATGTATGAAACAAAACTAGAAAAAATCTTATCTAAAGAACAAATTTTAAAAGATATGCAAAAATATGACGTCATCATGCCCAAAAAAGAATTTATATTTAAGTATAATGTCAAAGAACAATATAGTTATGCTCACTACCAAAGTGATTTAGATGTATGTCGAAAAATAATATCTAATATTTACCCTGAGTATTTAAAATCTTTTGATACAGTTATGCAAAGAAAATATTTTTATCCTTATAATATGTTTATTATGAGTAAGAAAAATTTAGATAAATATGCTAAGTGGCTTTTTACTATTTTATTTCAAGCTGAAAAAGAGATAGATATAACTAACTATTCTAACTATAATAAAAGAATATATGGTTTTTTAGCTGAAAGATTATTTAATGTATGGCTTTTACAAAATAATTTAAAAATAAAAGAATATTATGTCAATCAATTAGAGACAAATCCTCTAAAAGTTAATATAAGTAATAATATTAAAAAAATATTAATCAGGGGTGATAAAAAATGATATTTTATGTAGTTATTTTTACAATAGTTATTATATTAGCAATGTTATCTCAAAAAGAAATGACAAAATCTAAAAAGTTTTTATTTGCTTTTTTAAGCTTATTTATTATTTTTTTAATATCAGCAATTAGATATGATGTAGGAACTGATTATTTCTATCGTTATGTTCCAGACTTTAATACCATTTTAATGGGAGGAGATGTTTTAAATTTAGAAATAGGATTTAAAATTCTAATTAAAATATGTTTATTATTTACTAAAGATGTTCAATTATTATTTGTTTTAACATCTCTCATCATAGTATTTGGCTTAGGCTATCTTATTTATAAATATTCTAAAAAGCCAGCTTTAAGTCTCTTTCTTTTTTTTGCTGGGTCTTTTTTCTTTCAATCATTAAATGTTGTAAGACAATATATTGCAATAGTTTTAATTTTTAGTTTTTATTTTTCTTTTTTAGATAAAAATTATTTAAAATCAGCCTTAAGTATCTTTTTAGCTAGCCTATTTCATACTACTAGTTTAATCTGTTTATTTACTATTTTTTATACTAAGAAGATATTTACTAATATTTATGTTGTGTTAGGTCTATTATGTATAATTTTGATATTTAGTAATCAAATAGGGGATTTAATAAATATTGTTATTTCTCATACAAGATTTAAAGTTTATATAAATAGTAAGTATGATGTTTCAAGAATAAAATATTTAACATTACTTTTAAATCTCTTTGTTTATGTTGTATGTTATCTTATTTATCGAAAAAATAATTTAAATGATAGAGTATCAATATTTTTCCTTAATCTTTTAGGCTCAGCATTATTATGTACAAGTGCTGGAAAAGTAATATCCCTTGCAACTCGTCTTTCTTATTATTTTAATGTTTTTCAAATTTTTGCTATTCCTTACTTTTTAAATATTGAAAGTAAAAGTGAATCCAAAAATAAAATATTTAATAAAAAATATCTTACAATATTAGTTATTTTAGCTTTTATGTGTAATATATTTTATACAAATGTTTTGCATAATGATGATGAAGTAATACCATATCAAACAGTCTATAATTTATAAAAGGAGTGAAAAAAAATGGCTAAATCAAAATCAATAAAGAAAAATTACTTTTATAATTTACTATTTCAATGTTTTTCTTTAATTATCCCTATCATAACCACCCCATATTTATCAAGAATTTTAGGTGTATCAGGAATAGGTTCGGCAAGTTATACATTGTCTATAGTTTCTTATTTTATTCTTTTTGGTGGAGTAGGAGTCGCAACATATGGTCAAAGAGAAATAGCCATGAATCGTGATAATCCCAAAGAGTATTCTAAAGTATTTTGGGAATTAGTAATTTATAAGTCAATTACAACAATTATATCTATTATTTTTTATTTAATCTTTATTTTTGTTAATAATTCCTATAATATAATTTATACAATATTAATAATTAATATAGTTGCCTCAATATTTGACATATCTTGGTTTTTTCAAGGATTAGAAGAATATAAAATGATAACTATCAGAAATATATTAGTCAAACTTTTATTTACTATTTCTATTTTTGTTTTTGTAAAAAAAGAAACTGATTTAAACTTATATATCTTTTTAAATAGTTGTTCTTTAATAATTAGTAATGGAGCTTTGTGGTTATGTTTACCTAAATATATTAAAAAAATAAATAAAAAATTAAATATTTTTGCTCATACTAAATCAACAATTATTTATTTTTTACCACAAATTGCAACTCAAATGTATACTATGCTTGATAAAACTATGTTAGGAATTATTACAGGTTCCGAAATAGAAAATGGTTATTATGAACAAGCTCATAAATTAATTTTAATTTTACTTACTGTCATTACTTCACTTAATACTGTAATGGAACCCCGAATGTCTTACTTATATAAAAATAAAAATCATCAAGAAATAAAAACTCGCTTATTAAAATCTTTAAGATTCTCTTGTTTTTTAGCTATTCCAATGTGTTTGGGAATTATTGCTGTTTCTAATGGTTTTGTAGATTGGTTTTTTGGTTCAGGTTTTGAAAAAGTAAAAGTTTTATTGCCTATTTTTTCGCCAATTATTTTAGCTATTGCTCTAAGTAATTGTTTAGGTGGTCAATGTTTAACTCCATGTGGTAAAAGAGCTAAAAGCGCTATTGTGTTATGGATAGGTGCCATTTTTAATTTAATTATTAATTCTATTTTAATACCTATTTATGGTAGTATAGGTGCCACTATTGCCTCTGTTTTAGCGGAAACAATAATTACTACATTATATTTTGTCTTAGCTAAAGAATATATCCCTTTTAAAGAATTTATGAAAAAAATTTGGAAATATTTGCTTTCTGGAATAATTATGTTTATAATTGTCTTAGGTATCAGTAATAATTTGGAAATTAGTATTTTAAATACTTTAATTGAAGTTTCTATTGGAATGATTGTTTATTTTATCCTTTTAATTATATTGAAAGATGATTTTATTACTGAAGTATTGAAAGGAGTTTGGCATTATGGGCAAAAAGTTTTCTTTAAAAGAAGAAAAAATATGTGATTATTTAGTTACAAGTGACATGAAAAAAATATGGCAAGTAGAATTAGATTTATTAAAAAAATTTATAGATGTATGTCAAAAATATAATTTAAAATATTTTGCGGTTGGCGGAACTGTTTTAGGTGCTATTCGTCATCAAGGTTTTATTCCATGGGATGATGATATTGATGTAGGAATGTTTAGAGAGGATTATGAAAAATTATTAGAAGTAGCTGAAAAAGAATTTACAGAGCCTTATTTTTTTCAAACTCCATACAATGATTCTTTATTTAGAGGTCATGCTCAATTAAGAAATAGTATGACATCAGCAATTTTTCCAGCTGAAATCAAATTTAATCATAATCAAGGAATATTTATTGATATTTTTCCTTTTGATGAATATCCTAAAAAGAAATATCAGTATAATATTCAAAGAATAAAATGTATGATATATTCTAAAATTTTAGGTAATTATTACTTTACTAATGATTCCCTAAAGTCAAGAATGTTTCATTTAATAAGTGTTCCTATTGTTAAAATAGTTGGATTTAAAAAATTATATAAGCATTATGAAAAAATATGTCAAAAATATAATGGAAAGGGGAATAACCTATATACAAATTTAAGTTTTAAATATAATCGAATAAATAGGGCTACTCCTAAAGAAACAATGGAAAATACTATATTACATAATTTTGAAAATTTGCAAATATGTATTCCTAAAGATTATGATAAATATTTAAAAGCAGTATATGGCGATTATCATAAGTATGTTATTGGGACTTCTAGTCATGGAAAAATTGATTTTAATGTTGATATACCATATAAAGAATATTTAAAAGAATTAAGAAAAGTTGGAGGTAAAAATGGAAAAAAAATATGATTATTTAGTTGTAGGGGCTGGTTTATTTGGTTCTACATTTGCTTATGAAATGAGTAAAAGAGGAAAAAAGGTATTAGTAATTGATAGAAGAAATCACACTGGTGGTAATATCTATTGTGAAAATATTATGGGGATAAATGTTCATAAATATGGAGCCCATATCTTTCATACATCATCTAAAAAGATTTGGGATTATCTAAATCAATTTTGTGAATTTAATAATTACATTAATAGTCCAGTAGCTAATTATAAGGGAGAACTTTATAATTTACCATTTAATATGAATACATTTACTAAATTATGGAGTGATGTAATAACCCCACAAGATGCCCAAAATAAAATAGAAAGTCAAAAAGAAGAATTAAAAGGTATTGAACCTAAAAATTTAGAAGAACAAGCAATCAGTTTAGTTGGTAAAGATATATATGAAAAATTAATTAAAGGTTATACTGAAAAACAATGGAATAAAGACTGCAAAGATTTACCAAGTTTTATCATTAAAAGATTACCTGTTAGATTTACTTTTAACAATAACTATTTTAATGACCGTTACCAAGGAATACCTATTGGAGGCTATAATGTTATAATAGATAAAATGTTAGAGAATGTTGATGTTAGACTAAATGTTGATTATTTAAAAAATAAAGAAGAGTATAACAATTTAGCTGATAATATAATTTATACAGGAATGATTGATGAATACTTTGATTATCAATATGGCAAGTTAGAATATCGTAGTTTAAAATTTGAAACAGAAATACTAAAAGATATTGATAATTATCAAGGAAATGCGGTTATTAATTATACTGACAGAGAAACTCCCTACACAAGAATTATTGAACACAAGCATTTTGAATTTAATGAATCTAAAGGAACAGTTATAACAAAAGAATATCCATGTGATTGGGAAGTAGGAAAAGAAGCTTATTATCCTGTTAATGATGACAAAAATCTTGCCTTATATAAAAAGTATGAAAAATTAATGAATGAAGAAAAAAATATAATATTTAAAGGTCGTTTAGGTTCATATAAATATTATGATATGGATAAAATAATAGAAGATGCTTTAAATTTAGTTGATGATTTAATGTTTAATATGCCCTAAACTTCATAAAGAAGAAAGGTTAGCATAATATGATAGAGTTAAAGAAAAAAAGAATAGAATATATTGACATAACCAAAGGTATTGCTATTTTACTGATGATTGTAGGTCATACTTTGCAAGCTGGTTGGAAAAGAAGTCTTATATATTCTTTTCATATGCCATTATTTATTCTTATAAGTGGATTTTTATATAAAGAAAATAAAAGCATTAAAACAACTTTGATAACTATAGTAAAAAAATTATTGTTACCTTGTTTTATTACTTTAATTATTACTGATATTTTAAAATATCTTATATATCATGATTCCCTAAATTTTAACCAATTAATCATGCAAATTATTTTATCTCACACTAATAAAGTAGGTGATACTCTAGGTTTAGGAGTGCTATGGTTTTTGCCATTTTTGGGAATAATTAGAATTATTTTTACTGTTATAAATAAATATTTTTCTAATTATACTGTTTTTGGAATAGTTATTCTTTTTTCCTTAGTTGGCTTTTTATTAGGCAAACATAAATTATTCTTACCATGGAGTATTGATATTGCTTTAGTTGCCTTAATTTTTTATTATGTGGGCTTTTTAATAAAGAAAAAAGATTTATTAAGTAAAATTAATATCTTTTTATTATTTTTACTTTTTATAGTAGGATTATGTTTTCAAAATATTGAATTAGCAACAAGAAGTTATCCAGGATATTATATCTGTGTAAATACAGCAATTGCTGGAAGTTTACTAATTATTAAGTTCTCTTTCTTATTAAATAAAAAAGTACCTAACATAATGAAAATATTTTCTTGGTATGGAAGAAACTCTTTAAAAATCCTATGTTTTCATTATCTTGAAAAAAATATTATTTATTATGAAGCATTTGGTATAACTTCTAAATTATCTTTGATTATCTCTAAAATAATTATTGTAACTATCTTAACTTTAATATTTAATTTTATTATCAATTTTTTAAAAAAAATTCATTTTAATAACTTAAAAAAAGATAACTTAAAATTGCTTGCATGGCATATGTGGTTGATGTTATAATCAATTTATGAAAGGAAATAGTATAGTAATTAAATTAATATTAGTAGGCTTAATAGTTGCTTTTTTTAGTCATTTCTTTTATCAAATATATTTTGTACATGGAATATCTATGGAACCCACGCTTCATGATAAAGAAATGATTTTAGTTAAAAAATATAATTTAGATATAAATTATAATGATATAGTAATTGTTAAAAAAAATAATAAAATAATTATTAAAAGAGTAGTAGGAATACCTAATGATACTATAGAAATTAATCACTATCTTTATAGAAATGGGCAAAAAATAGATGATTATTATATTAATGATGATAAGAAAATTAATGTTACTTTAAAAGAAGATGAATATTTTATTTTAGGAGACAATCGTAATGAAAGTATCGATAGTCGAAGTGAAGAAATAGGAATTATTAATAAAAATAATATTATTGGAAAAAAGATGTAGTAGAGGTGAGTTTTAACTAATGAAAAAATTAATTTATTCTTATATTTTAGTATTTGCTTTTTGTTTTATGTTTTTTATTTATGAACCCTTGTTTTTATATGCAACAAATATCAATGATTTTTGGTTTGACTTGGGGATTATGATTAAGCCAGTATTAATTATTTTTTTCCTTATATTTACTTTAGGAAGTTTAGTATTTACTGGAATTTATTTTTTAAATCATAAATTTTCTTCAAAATTAAAAGTTTATTTTTCATTGCTTTTAGTTTTTGCAATTGCCTTTTTAGCAACTTATATAGAAGGAAATTATTTGATAGCTAATTTACCAGCTTTAGATGGTAGTAAAATCACTTGGGGGGGGGGTACTTTAGATAATTTAATTACAGGTATTGTTTGGCTTGTTATAATTATTGGAAGTATTATTTTAGTAAAAAAGGTTAAGTTAGAAAAAACAGTAAAGATTTTTAGTTATCTTTCTTTAGGTGTCACTTTAATGCTTACAGTATCCCTTGTTACTACTTTAGTTAGTAATAATGCTTTTGCTTCTAAAAATGGAGTATATGTGACAGATAATAATTTAAATGATATTTCTAAAAATAAGAATTTTTTAATATTTATGTTAGACGCGGTTGATGAAGATACATTTTATAAAGTATGGCAAGAAAATCCAGAATATAAAGATTTATTAAATGATTTTACATATTATAATGATGCTATGTCGACATATGCTTTCACAAGAGATTCAGTTCCTTTTGTTTTATCAGGAATGTGGAATAAAAATGAAAATGAATTTGGTACCTATTCTAGTAATGCCTATAATAATTCACCATTTTTCAAAGAACTAACAGAAAAAGATTACAAAATGCACATATATGAAGACTCTCTTGTTTGGAATGGAACTAGAAATTATGAAGTAGAAAATATTAAATTAGCTAAAACAGCTACAGTAGATTTATTTGTCTTTTTTAAACAAGAACTTCATTATGATTTATTTAAATACTTACCATATTTTCTAAAAAAATATAGTCGAATCGAAAAAATGAGTTTTAATAATTCCATAAATGATTTTAAATCTAATGACGCTTTAGCTTATAAAAATATGTTAAAAAATAAAGAGTTAAATAAAATTGATTCTAATTTATTTCAATTCTATCATATTGATGGTGCTCACGTTCCATTTAATTATGATAAGAATTTAAATGATATTAAAGATAGTAGTTATGAGCAAGAAATAGAAGCATGTCTTACTTTAATAAAAACTTATCTTAATCGTTTAAAAGAAAATGACTCTTATGATAATTCAGTTATTATTATTATGGCCGACCATGGTTATGATGGTAATGAGATTTTTACTCGTTTTAATCCATTATTAATGATAAAAGGTCTTAATGAAAAACATGATGTAATAATCTCTAAAGAACCAGTTTCTTATGTTGATTTATTAGGGGCTTATCAAAGCTTATTAGATGGTAAAAAAAGTACTGAAATTTTAAAAAACTTTGGTCCTAATCGAAAAAGAACTTTTATATGGTATCAATATTTACATGAGAATCACATGGTTGAATACACAACAACCAAAGGGGCTAGAGAGTCATCTAGTTTTGAAGCAACAGGAAATGTTTTTGATAGGTAGGTGTAGAATATGTTTTTTGTAAATATTTTAGGAACTATAATGCGATTTTGTTATGAATTATTTAGTAACTATGGAATTGCTATAATAGTTTTTACTTTAATTAGTAAAATAGTTTTATTACCACTTTCTATTTGGGTTCAAAAAAATTCTATTAAAATGATTAAAATGCAACCTCAAATAAATCAAATAAAAATAGATTATTTTAATGATAAAGATAAAATTGCTGATGAGCAATCCAAGCTTTTTAAAAAAGAAAAATATAATGCTTTTATATCATTAGTGCCTCTTATAATTCAAATAGTTTTATTATTAGGATTAGTAGAAGTTATAAATAAGCCCTTAACATACATATTAAATATTCCAAGTAATACAATTACTGAAGCTAAAAATATTACAGCTACTAAAAACAATTTAAGTCTTGAATCATCATCATTAGAATTAGAAGTTGTAAAAGATATTATGCAAGAAAAATATTTAGATGATTATCAAAAATTAGAAGATAGTGATACTTTTATTGAAAAAGTTAAGAATTTAGATTTAACTTTCTTGGGATTTAACTTAAGTTGGATTGCCAGTATTGAAAAACATTTAGCGCTTTTAGTACCTTTTTTAGCGGGATTAAGTTCTTTAATACTTTGTTTAGCGCAAAATAAGATGAATGTCTTACAAAAAGAACAATCAAATGCCAATAAATATGGAATGTTATTATTTTCAGTAGGTTTATCATTATACTTAGGAACCTTTGTTCCTGCAGGAATTGCCCTATACTGGATATTTAGTAATTTATTTGCTATTATTCAACAATGGTTATTAAATATTTTTATAAGTCCTAAAAAATATATTAATTATGAAGAACTAGAAAGAACTAGATTAGCCTTAAAAGAATTAAATGATATAAATAAGAAAAATAAAATGACTAGAGAAATGAAAAATAAAGCCAGAGTAGATTATAAAAGATTTTTCAAAGTCATTAATAAACATTTAGTATTTTATTCAGAAAGTAATGGTTTTTATAAATATTTTAAAGATATAATTGAGTATATTTTAGATAATACAAATATAACTATTCATTATATAACAAGTGATTTTAACGATAATATATTTAAATTAGAAAAAGAAAATCCTCAAATAAAGGCTTATTATATTGATGATAAAAGATTAATAACTTTGATGATGAAGATGGATGCTGATGTAGTAGTTATGACAATGCCTGATTTAGAAAATTATCATATAAAAAGAAGTTACATAAGAAAAGATATTGAATATATATTTATTCAACATGGAATGGATAGTTGTAATATGACTATGCGAAATAAATCAATGAATGCTTTTGATACCGTTTTTGTAACAGGACCTCATCAATATGAAGAAGTTGAAAAAACATTTAAACTATATAACTTA
Organism: uncultured Bacilli bacterium; assembly: GCA_947631205.1. Classification (GTDB taxonomy): domain Bacteria; phylum Bacillota_I; class Bacilli_A; order RF39; family UBA660; genus Ventrenecus. Next base: position 14,154 of record CANRKL010000007.1, read on the forward strand.
GAAAATAGAAAAATTATTAAATGGGGTTATTGCTTATTAGATGATATGTTAAAAGAATATGAAAAAAATAAACAAAATAATCCTGTTAAAAAAATATTAATCGCTCCATCATGGCAAAAAGATAATATTATAGATTTATGCTTAGATGATATATTAGAAGTATTAAAAGATAAAAATTATGAAGTTATTGTAAGACCTCATCCTCAACACGTAAGACATATGAAAGATAAATTTATAAAAATGCAAGAAGATTATTTAGGAAGTAATATTTCTGTTGAGATAGACTTTAGTAAGAATGATACCGTTTTTAATGCTGATATTTTGATTACTGACTGGTCAGGAATAGCTTATGAATATGCTTTTACAACCAAAAAACCTGTAATATTCATTGATACACCAATGAAAGTTATGAATCCTTCTTATAAAGATATTGATGTTCCACCATTTAATATCTGGATAAGAGAAAAAATTGGGGCACTAGTCAAATTAGAAGATATTAAAAGCATTGATAAAGTAATTGAAAGTATGTTAAAAAATCCTCAAAAATATCAAAAAGAAATTAGTGATTTAACTAATAAGTATGTTTATAATATTGGAACTAGTGGAGAAGTAGGAGGAAAATACATTATTGAAGCTATTCAAAATAAAATAGAAGAAAGGAGAAATAAAACAGAATGAAAAAGAAATTTATTTCATGTTTAACAATTATTTTACTTGTTTTTAGCTTTGCTATATTCTTTAGTGGGAATGCTCTAGCATATATTGACCCATCAGTTATGACATATGCTATTCAAGCTATTGCTGGAGTAGTAATTGCTATTGGAGCAGTAGTTGGGATATATTTTAGAAAAGCTAAGAAAAAAATTAGTAAAAAATTAGGAATTGATGAAAATAGAAATAAAGAAGTAGAAAAAGATGAAATAATTGTTAAAAATAAAAATGAAAAATAAAATTAGGCTTACCTGTTTAGTAAGCTTTTTTGTTCAAAAAAACACTTGTTTATAAATATTTTGAGTATTATTAGCCATTGGGTGTAAAAAATTTTCCGGGGTAAAATAGTAGTTATCAATTCAAAAAATTAACTACTTTTTTCTATTTATTTCCAACGTCCGCTTTCTTGAAAGTATATTAGCTATTAAATAATTAGCTCCATTCACACTCCATTTTATCCCTGCTTGTTTTAATCTTTGTAGTATCCAACAAAATATCCCTTATGTTCATAGGTAGAATAATCTATCTTATCTTTATTATTCTCTAAGTACACTGGTAAATTAAAACTGTTTGTAGTATTTTTTCTTGAGATTTACCCCGGATTTTTTTTTACACCCTTAGCCATTTTTAAAGTTGACGTGTTCAAAAAATGATGTTATCATATAATTTATGAATGGAGTTTTGTTTATGAAAAAATTTATTTTAATTATTTTTACTGTATTTATGTTATTTTTTATAACAGCATGTGCTCAAAATGAATCAATTGTTATTTATTCTTGTATGGAAGAAGAAAGAAACCAAGATTTAAAAGATATGTTAAAAGAAAAATTCCCTGATTTAAATATTGTTGTTCAAGCAATGGCTACTGGAAATGTGGCAGCTAAAATTGAAAATGAAAAAGAAAATATCGAAGCTGATATAATTTTAGATTTAGAGACATCTCATGCTAAAAATCTTCAAGATTATTTTGCCGATTTAAGTGAAATAAGTACTGATGAATACTTAGATGGTATTATTGAATCTAATAAATATTATACTTGGGTTAAATATACTTTAAATTTAATAATTGATAATAAATATTTTAAAGAACATAATTTAAGTATTCCTAAAACTTATGAAGATTTATTAAAAAGTGAATATAAAAATTTAATTGCTATGCCTGATGCTTCTACTTCAGGAACTGGTTATGGTTTTTATTTAAATACTGTTAATATAATGGGTGAAGAAAAATCTTTAAATTATTTTAAAAAATTAAAAGAAAATATTCGGGAATTTACTACTTCAGGTTCAGGACCAACTAATTTATTAAAACAAGGAGAAATTGCTATAGCTTTAGGAATGACTTCTGAGGGAGTAAAAGATATAAATGATGGTTATGATTTTAAAATAGTGGCATTAGATACAGGTTCCCCATATAATACAACATCATCTTCCATTATTAAAGGTCGTGAAGAAAAAGAGCACGTTAAAGAAGTATTTGAATGGTTAATTAAAGATTTTGGTAAGTATGATAAAGAAAATTATATGCCTGATGTTATTTTAAAAAATCAAGAAAATAAAGTAAAAAACTATCCTACAAATCTAAAAGATGCTGATATGTCAGGTATTGATGATAATAAATTGAAAAAAGAATTAACTGATAAATGGAGTCAAGTGTTAAATGATTAGTCTTAAAGTAGAAAATGTAAGTAAAGTATACAATAAAAAAACCGTATTAAATAATATATCATTTGAAGTATACGATGGTGAATTCTTATCAATATTAGGTCCAAGTGGTTGTGGAAAAACAACATTGTTAAAAATTTTAATTGGAATAGAAAATCCAACAAATGGCAAAATTATCAAAAATGATATTGATATTACTAAATTTAGTCCATCTAAAAGAAATATGGGAATAGTTTTTCAAAATTATGCGTTATTTCCTAATATGACTGTTTTAAATAATGTTCTTTATGCTTTAAATTTAAAATTAAAAAATAAACAAAAAGCTAAAGAAGAAAGTTTAAGAATATTAAAAATGGTTAATATGGAAGAACATCTAAATAAATATCCTAGTGAATTATCTGGTGGTCAAATGCAAAGAGTAGCAATAGCTAGAACTCTAAGCTTAAAACCTGATATAATTTTATTTGATGAACCAATGTCTGCATTAGATGCGGATAATCGTCTTATCTTAAGAAAAGAATTAAAGAATATTCAAAAAGAATTTAATACGACAATGATATATATCACTCATGACCAAGAAGAAGCTTTTTCTTTATCGGACCGAGTAATGGTAATGAAAGATGGCAATATTGTTCAATTAGATAATCCTAATACCATCTTTAATCATCCCAAAAATGATTATGTTAAAGAGTTTATTACTAAGCATTTAATTGAAAAAGTTAAGTCTATTGAAAGTTGTACAGGAATTGATTTATAATGAAAAAGAAAAATAACTTAAGTATCTTTATATTTATCTTCTTATTAATAACTGTAGTTTTTCCAATAATAAATATGTTACTTAAAATTGATTGGAAAGAAAACAGCTTTCAAAGACTTATAACTTCTTCTTCATTTCAAAATTCATTATCAAACTCTTTATATGTTACATTAATTGCAACTATTATTTCCGTTAGTATTGCTTTCTTTTTAGCTTATGTTTTAAATAGAACTAAAATAAAACATCGTTCATTATTAAAACTTTTAATAAGCTTACCGATGCTTATTCCATCTATTTCTCATGGATTAGGATTAATAAATTTATTTGGAACAAATGGTATAATTAGTAAGTATTTAAATTTTAATATTATTGGTAGTACTGGAATTATCTTAGGTTCAATAATTTATTCTTTTCCCATTGCTTTTCTAATAATTGATGATGGTTATTTTTACATCGATAATAATCTATACAATGTTTCAGAAGTTTTAGGAATGAACATCTGGCAAAAATTTAAAACTGTTACTCTTTGTTATCTTAAAAAGCCTTTATTATCTGCCTTTTTTGCTGTATTTACAATGATTTTTACTGACTATGGAGTAGCGCTTTCTGTCGGTGGAAAATACATTACATTACCAGTTATGTTATATAAAGAGGTTATAGGTTTACTAGATTATTCAAAAGGAACAATGATAGGATTATTCTTATTAGTACCTGCTTTAATATCTTTTCTTTTTGATACATTTTTTAAAAACTATGAAAATATTGATAGTAGCAATCAATACGTAATTAAAGAAAATAAAATAAGAGATATCATAACGCATATAATTGTTTATTTAATTATTGGATTTGTTATTATTTTACTAGGTTCTTTTATTTATTATGCTTTTATCAATAACGTGGTTTTAAATAAGAGTTTTTCTTTCATTCATTTAGAATATGTTATTAATGATAATTTGGCAAAATATATTTTTAATTCAGTTTTTATTGCTATTTTAGTTAGTCTTATTGGAACTATAATTAGTTATTTTTCAGCATATGTAGTAGCTAGAGTAAAAGGGCATTTTGCTAAAATCCTTCATTTATTAACCATATGTACCCTAGCTATCCCTGGCATTGTTTTAGGACTATCATATGTTATTAGTTTTAATAACTCAATAATTTATAATACCTTTATAATTTTAATTATCGTAAATATTATTCATTTTATTGCTACACCATATTTAATGGCTTATAATGCTTTATTAAAAGTAAATCAAAATTATGAAATAGTCGCGATGACATTTAACATACCATTATACAAAATTATTAAAGATGTTATAATACCATGTACTAAAAAAACAATAAGAGAAATGTTCTCATACTTTTTTGTAAATTCCATGGTTACTATCTCAGCTGTTACTTTCTTATTTAATTCTAAAACCATGCCTCTTTCATTATTAATTAATAATTATGAAGGAAATATGATGTTAGGAGAGGCGGCTGTAGTATCTTTAATTATTTTAATAGTCAATGTTTTAATAAAAAGTATGGTATATGTTTTAAATAAAAGAGAAGATAGGAGAAAAATAAATTATGAATTTAACGAAGAAACAATTTGAAGTTTTAACCTCAATTGAAAGACAAAAGAATAATAAGTATTCCCAAAGAAGTATAGCTAATGATGTAAATATTTCAGTAGGATTAGTAAACAAAATAATTAATGAATTAATTCTAAATCAGTTAATTAACTCTAATAATCAAATTACTGATAAAGGGTTAAAAGCTTTGGAACCCTATAGAGTAAAACGAGCAATTTTTTTAGCAGCTGGTTTTGGTTCAAGATTAGTTCCTATTACCCTAAATACTCCTAAACCATTAGTAAAAGTTCATGGTAAAAGAATGATAGAAACTCTTTTAGATGCAGTAGTAGCCGCAGAAATACCTGAAATAATTATTGTTAGAGGATATTTAGGAGAGCAATTTGAAGTTTTATTACACAAGTATCCTAATATTAAATTTGTTGATAATAAATTATATAATGAAGCTAATAATATATCTTCAGCTTATTTAGTAAAAGATTACTTAGAAAATGCTTATGTTTTAGAATCTGATTTAGTTCTTTCAAATCCTAATTTAATTAGAAAATATGAGTATAATAGTCATTTTTTAGGAATTCCTGTAGAAAAAACTGATGATTGGTGTATTATTGTAAAAAAAGATGTTATTACAGAAGAAAAAATAGGGGGAGTAAATTGTCATCAAATGGTTGGCATTTCCTATTATGACGCAAATGATGGAAAAAAACTAGCTAAAGATATTGAAGAAGTATTTAACTCACCAGGTGGTAAAGAAAAATATTGGGAACAAGTTCAATTGGTAGAAAAAAAAGATAATTATAAAATTGGGGTTAGAGAATGTAAAAAAGATGATATAATTGAAATAGATACTTTTAATGAATTAAAAAGTATTGATAAAACTTATGATATATAAAAAAGGAGCCTTAAAACGGTTCCTTATTATTTGTAATTTAAAAATTATTTATTATAAGGCAAACAAGCCATTTTTATAAGAACTTGAACTTAAGAAATATATTTTGTCAATAGGATGATGTTTGCCATCTACTGGGTTATTTAAAACTATTTTAAGCATTAGGGGGGGGTTTTATTATTTTTATTATCTTCATGCAATTTTATAAGTGATTCCCTAATAAGTGAAGATGATGTCGACTTAGTATAAGGAAAATATATTATTTCTATTCCTTCTTTTTTTAAATCTTTTTCATATTTTTTCCATTTTTCTGTGTTATACCAATCATCACCTATAAACCGTCACGCCAACTATTAATTTATCACACATCCCTTTAGCGTTTTTTAACAAATTTAAATGACCTATATGAAATAAATCAAATACTCCAGTTATATATCCAATTTTCACAAATACTTTCTTTATAAATTATAAAGCATTGTTTCCGTTTTGTATACAAAATATTTTTTAAAAAGTAATTATAGCAACCGCAACAGTGGTATTTTTAGAATGAGATATTGATACTTTGATTTTATTATTATTAAAACAATAGGGACTACCATCATGATTAGTAAGTATTTCAAAATCTAAAAAATTATATTTTTTGGTGTCAGGTAATGCTTTAAATATAGCTTCTTTCACGGCAAATCGTCCACATAAATAAAGATAACCTCTTTTTTGATATTCTAATTGTTCCTTTTTAGTTAAAATTAAATCAATAAATCTTTGACATTTATTTTTTAATCTATTGTTATCTACTATATCAATTCCTATATTCATCTTTCAAATCTCTCTTTCAAATACTTAAATTATTATACTTTTTTTCTTACAATTTTTCTATATTAATTTAGGAGCATTTAGCATTTTATTATAGATTTTAAAAATTTAAAAAAATAGGGTAATTAGTGTTATAATAGGTGCTATGTAAAGGGTGATTATGATGAAAAAAATATTAAAAGTTTTATTGTTTATTAGTATTTTTTTAGGTTTATTTTTTAGTGTTTTTAAAGTTTTATGGGCTGATGAGACTCCTTTAAGTAGTTTTTATAGGGAACCTAAAAATTCTATAGATGTTGCTTATTTTGGAGCTAGTAATGTTTATGCTCATTTTAATAGTCCTTTAGCGTATAATTTATATGGATTTACAACAGGCTTATTATCCACGGGGGGGGGGTCTTCTATTGCTACAATTAACTTGATAAAAGAAGTACAAAAAAGACAAAATCCTAAATTATATATATTTGATTTAGTAAATTCTACTTCTTTAGTTTTTTCGGAAGGGGATATTAGAAAATTAATTGATTCTATACCTTTTTCTAAAAATCGGACGGAATTAGTTACTAAGATAATGAAGACATTTAATATTCCTAAAGAAGACTATTATAGTTATTATTTTAGTGAATTTGTTTATCATAATAAATGGAAAAATTTAAAAAAGGAAAATTTTGTTCATGATGAAACTATTTATAAAGGGTTTATATTAAGTGAGTTATCTTCTTCAATATATCCATTAGAAGAAGAAATAGTTTGGAATGATGATGCAAAGAAGTTAGATGAAAAGGTAGAAAAGGAATTAAAAAGTTTAATAAGTTATATTAAAGAGAATAATTTAAATGTTTTATTTGTTATTCCTGCAAGGCTTGGTATAGATATTCCAAGAATGAATAGTGTAGTTTCTATATTAGAGGAAAATAATTTACCAGTAATTAATTTTATCAAGAAGATAGATGAATTAAATATTGATATTAGTAATGATTTATATAATAAGAATCATTTAAATATATATGGGGCGACAAAGTATACTCTATATTTTGCTAAATATTTAAAAGAACATTATAATTTGCCTGACCACAGAAGTGATGATGGGTATTCTTCGTGGGATAAGGAATATGAAAGATTAAAAGTAAATTTTAATAAGCTAACTAATAAGAATTATGATGATATATTGAAGGAATATCAAAATTTATATAATTAATAAAAATTATTAGATATTACAAAATTTAAAAAAATGCAGAAATTCTAAAATCTGTATCTTTTTTTTTGACAAAAATCAACGAATTTTACAAATTGCATCAAAAAAAAAGGAAATCGAGACTTTTTGGGTAATAATAATAGTGAAAGGAGGTATTATGATTAAAGTAGTTCGCCAACATGATATTAAAGATTGTGGAATATGTTGTTTATCATCAATTATTTCTCATTATGATGGTTATGTTCCTTTTTCTAAATTGCGAATTGACGCCAAGATAAATAAAGAGGGAACAAGTGCTTATCATTTAATTGAAGCTTTAAGGAAATATCATTTTGAAGCTTGTGGTATGAAAATTGATATAAAAGATTTAAAGACAATTCCAAAACCCGCGATAGCTCATATCCATTATGATAATGGTTTGAATCATTTTGTTGTAATTGAAAGTGTTAATAATCGTTATGTAACTTTAATGGACCCAGCTAAAGGTAAAGTAAAATTGTCATTAAAAAAGTTTGCAGTTAATTGGACAAACATTGTGATTTTATGTTATCCCAATGGAGAAGTACCAAAGCTTCCTAAAGAAAAAAGTATTTTACTCATATTTCAAGAATTGTTACAAAAAGAAAAAAATCTTTTCTATCCTATATTACTCTTCAATTTATTAATAATAATTTTCTCTTTAATCTTAAATTTTTTCTATAAATATCTTTTAGAATTTGTAACTAAATCTTATTATCAATATACTTTTATATTTCTAATAAGTCTTTATTTCCTTTTTAATGTAGTTAAATTTATAATGGAAAATTTACGTGATAACATCATTATTACCATTAATAAAAATATTGAAAGTAAATTTATTTATGCTTTTTTAAATCATTTGTTTAAGTTATCAATATTTGAGTATAGCTATCGAAGTCGTGGGGAATTATTAGCAAGAATTAGTGAAGCCAAAGAAGCTTTAAAAAGTTTTATTGAAATTATTATAACTTACGTGTTTAATTTTTCTATTTCAATAGTGGCTTGTATCTTTTTGCTGATGATTAACAAATATTTAGCCATTTTTACTTTATGTGGTCTATTTATCTATATATTATATAATTTAATTAATAGTTCTAAATTATATCGTTTAATAGCTAAAGTAATGGCGAGTGATGCGGATTTTCAAGCTAGATTGAATGATAATTTACAAGTATTTGTCTCAATGAAAAATTTAAATTGCACTCCTTATATTCTTAATCGTTTAGAACAAAGTACTTGCGAATTTTATCAAAATAACTATCAAGTGGAAGAGGTGTTAAGAAAAATAAATTTTGGTAAGAAAATTCTTATAGAATCTACTTTAATAGGAAGTTCTTTATATGGTATGTATTTAATTGGGATATCAAGGCTTAATTTATATGACTTTATATTTATAGAAAGCTTAATAACCAATTTTATCGAACCATTAAAAAAGATAATTGATGTAATGCCTTCTTTCTATTATCTTAGAAATCTCTTTAGTAAAATAAGTGATTTTAATGGATTAAGGGAAGAAGAAATAGGTGAAGTAGGAGAATTTAAAAATGGGGAAATAGTTTTAAAAAATATTACTTATTCTTATAATGGATTTAATAATAATTTAGAAAACTTTAATTTAAAGATTAAAAAAGGTAGTCATAGTTTAGTTTTAGGTCCTAGTGGAATTGGTAAAAGTACAATATGTAAAATTCTTCATCAAGATATAAGTAATTATCAAGGAGATATTACAATTAATAAAGTAAATATTAAAGATTATTCTTTAGCGACTATTAGAAGTAATATTACATATTTAAGTCAAAATGAATCTTTAATTAATGGAACAATTAAAGAAAATATTCTTTTTGGACGAGTTATTAGTGAAGAAGATTTTTGGAAAGTATGTGATATATGTCAAATAGAAGACATTGTTTCTAAAAGGCCATTTCGGTATAATGAGGCCATAATGGTTTCAGCTAATAGTCTTTCTGGTGGAGAAAAGCAAAGAATTATTTTAGCTAGAGCTTTATTAAACAAATCAGAGATATATTTATTAGATGAATGTTTAAGTGAAGTAAATATTGCCTTAGAAGAAAAGATTATAAAAAAAATAAATACTTACTTAAAAAAATCGACTATAATTTATATTTCTCATAAAGATGTTAAAAAGCTTTTTGATGAGGTGATTAATTTTGCCATTTAATGATTATAGTAAAAATAATTTGTTTGTTTTATTAAAATTAGAAGACCGTTTTTTAGGCGGGAAAATCTTTTTAACTTTTTGTTTAAGTTTAGTATTAATTATTTCTTTATTTTTTATTCCTATTAAAACTTCTATTTCTTTAAAAGGAGTAACTAAGTGTGATGATAAAAATTGTTTAATAAATTTAGTTGTTCCAACAGAGCTTACTAAATTTATTGAAACACAAAAAGTTATTAAATTAAAAGAAAATGAACTAATTTTAGATGTTACATTAGATAGTCCTGAGGTTATTAATGAAAAGATGACTATTAATAATATGACTCTTAAAGTATCTAATAAGCATTTAAAAAATAATGAAGTTGTAACTTTTTCTATTGATAAAGAAAAAGAACTTCTGGGAATTATTCTTTTAAAAACATGGAAAGGTGGTGAAACATGATACTTAAAAAAGATGATTTATTAAAATGCCTTGGTGGGTCTAATACTCTTGCAGTAGCGGCCTTAGTTGGAGGTGTAATAACTTTTTTGATTGGATTCTTTGATGGTCTTACAAGACCTTATAAATGTCGATAGAAAGGAGTATTTTTATGAATTTAACCAATAAAGAATTAAATTTAATAATAGGTGGTTCTACTAGTTGGACTACTGTGGGTAATCTTGTTTTAAATGGCTTAAATTTTTTAATTAGTTTAGGAAGACAATTAGGAAGTTCGGTAGCTTATTTAATTCAAGGTAAAAAATGTTAAGAATAAAGAAAACTGATTTTTTTTCAGTTTTCTTTACCTATTATTTAGATATAAATCATAATATTCATCAAAAGTAATGTTTAAATCATGAATTTTTTTAGAGTGAGTTTCTCCAACATATCTTAAATGCCAAGGTTCTTCTTTATAACCAGTAATTTTGCTTTTTCCTTTTGGATAACGAACGATAAAACCATACTTATAAGAGTTATCTAAAAGCCATTTATAATCACTAGGTGTTAGGGTATCAATTTCTTCATCACTTCTAATATCACAAGCAAGTCCGGTTTGGTGTTCTGAGTGTCCAGCTCTAGCAGAATATGTATCAACAATTTGGATTGGGTCAGTCTCTAAATATTTATTGTATAATTTTTCTTGGTAATCATAACTGCGATAGGCACTGAAAGGGATTAAAACAATGTTGTTAGTAAGAGCATCTGCAATTAAATTTTCTAGGCTTCGTGAAGCTCTTGCACGCATTTTTAAAGAAGTATTACCTATGTTTGTTAAATCTTTGGGATAATAATTAGAGGGAAGAGCATTATATTTATTGACTAAAATAGTATAAGAATCTGGGAATTTAATTGTTGATACATTACTATAAAATTCTTCATTTAAATGCAGGTTAACCTCAGTAACTGCTTCTTTAATAGGTATTTTATGAATATTTTGATATTCTAAATAATCATTAATTTTAAGAACATCAATATTAGAGATTTGATAAAAGTCTTTTAAATCAATATAGTTAAGATTTAATAATTTTTGAATATTACTATCACTTAAATATTCATAAATTAAATTAATTTCTTCTGATGTATAATTTTTATCTAAAAAAGAAGATATTTCTTGAGCAAAATTTTGTCTATCCACAAAATCTATATTTTGATAATCATTTATTTTATTACTATCAAAATAAGAACTTACTTTCATGGCATGATAAGTGGCATTTTTATTAATTAGCCAATAATTTTTAAGATATAAAAATAAAACACTTAAAAGTAAAATAATAATTAAAAATAATCCAATTTTCATTTTCATAATACCTCATTCCTAATAATTATTTATTCATAAAAAAGAGAAAAATACATAATAATTGGTAGAGGTGTAAAAATTGAAAAAATTTATTTGGATAATTATTGGAATATGGATATTTATTCCTAAAATAAATGCTGAAACAGATTTAACTCCTAGTAGTAAAAGTGCTATTTTGATTGAACCGGTAACTAAAAAGGTTTTATATGAGAAAAATGCTGATGAAAAATTACCACCAGCTAGTATGACGAAAATTATGAGTATGTTACTTATAATGGAAGAAATAGATAAGGGGAATCTTTCTTTAGAAGATACGGTAAGAATAAGTAAAAATGCTTCAAGTATGGGTGGAAGTCAATTATTTTTACAGGAAGGTGAAACATATAAAGTAAAAGAATTATTAAAGGGAATAGCTGTTGCTAGTGGAAATGATGCGGTAGTAGCTATGGCTGAAAAAATAGGGGGAAGTGTTGAGGGATTTGTTGATTTAATGAATAATAAAGCTCAAGAGTTGGGACTTTCTAATACGCATTTTATAAATCCGCATGGCTTAGATGCTGAGGGACATTATTCAAGTGCCAGAGATATGGCAACTATGGCAAGTGAATTATTAAAACATGAAAAAATATTAGAATTTACAAGTATTTATGAAGATTACTTACAAAAAAATGATGGTTCTTCTATCTGGCTTGTAAATACGAATAAATTAGTTAGATTTTATGATGGAGTAGATGGATTGAAAACAGGGTTTACTGAAAAAGCTGGATATTGTTTAACGGCTACAGCTAAAAAAAATAATTTAAGATTAATATCTGTAGTTATGAATGTCTCATCTTCTGATGAAAGAAGTAATGATACAAGTAATTTACTTAATTATGGATTTAATACATATGAAATGTATATTTTATATGGAAAAGAAAATCCTTTAGGAACGAAGAGAGTTGAGTTTGGCAAACAAGATAGGGCATCAATTTATTTAAAAAATGATTATCAAGTTTTGATTAAGAAAAATGAAAGTGCTCCAAGTTATTCTTTTGAAGTTAATGTAAATAATTTAGTGGCTCCAATTAAAAAAGGGGATAAGGTTGGTCAAGCTAAAGTAATTGATAATGGAAAAGTAATAGATGAAGTTGATGTTACGGTAAATGAAGATATTGAAAAGTCTAATTTTATAGATTATTTTAATAAAAATTTAAAAATAATTACAGGAGGAAGAATTAGAATATCTTAACTTCTTTTTTTATCATCTTTTGTCGAAAGTGTTTAAAAATATTAAAAAAGAATCTATATTAAAATAGGCAAGGGTGATAAAAGTGTTTTATATTAATTTTAAACAAAAGGGAGATATTTTATATGCTCATTTAGAGGGAAGACTAACTAAATACGAAACTCATCAAATAGAAAATTACTTAATACCTTATATAAAAAGAAATAATGTCAAAAGCTTATGTTGTGATTGTAGTAAATTAAAGAAATTAGACTTAGATGGTAAATATGCTTTACTAAATACTAAAATTACAATGAAAAATTGTAAAGGGAATTTTTTATTATGTAATATGTCAAAAAAGTTAAAAAATGAGTTGATTGGCTTTCATTTTAAAATTATGAATCATCAAGTATTGGAGGTTTAAATGGATACAGAAGCACTTATTAAGGCCAACATTCCTTTAATTAAAAAAATTGCAACAAAATTTTACAATGCACCTTTTGAAGACTTATTTCAAGCAGGTTGTATGGGAGTAATTAAAGCTTATAAAAATTATCAAGAAAATGGAATGACTAAGTTTTCTACTTATGCTTATGATTACATCTTTGGAGAAATGTATGAGTGCGTCTATAAAAATCAAAATATAAAAATTAGTAAAGAATATCTTCGTTTAAAAAGAAAAATTGATATAGCTAAAAATAGTCTTTCTGCCAAATATAATCGCCTCGCCACAGTAGCTGAAGTAGCGAATTTTCTAGGAATTGATGAAAAACTTATCTATGAAGTCATTAATATGGATACGACATTTGTAAGTCTTGATGATGATAGGAGCGAGAAAAGATGTTTATATGAAGTAATTCCTGATAAAGAAAGTATATCACTAGATGATAAAATATCTTTACAAGAGGGGATAAAAACATTAAATAAAGATGAACAAAAAATTATTAATTATCGTTACTTTAAAGATTATACTCAAGGACAAATTGCTCGTAAATTAAATATGACTCAAGTAATGGTTTCAAGATATGAGAAAAAAAGCTTAGAAAAATTGCGTAGTTACTATGATGTAGTGTAAGAAAGAAAATATTTTGTTTTTCTTTCTTTTATTTTGTGGTACAATTTATGTACGTCCTCGTAGCTCAGATGGATAGAGCACAGACCTCCTAAGTCTGGTTTGCGGGTGTTCAAGTCACCCCGGGGACGCCATTAAAAAATTAAAAAGCAAAATAGAGTTTTATATTTAAAAGTGAGGTAAATTAAGTTATGGAAAAATATGTAGCTCAAAGGGACAATGTCTATGCAGGATTACTTATGTATAAACAAAGTATTTGTCGTGCAATGCTTTTTCAAATTGATAAAGAGGGATTAGCTAATGATTTAATTTATACTACTCCAACTAATTATCCGATTGATAGTAATCTTGATAATGATTTTTTTATTAAAAAATATGTAGCTTTAGACGAATTATTAAGATACTTACAATATGAAGAAAATTTAACTCAAAAAGATTTGTTAGTTATTTATAAAAAGTTAATTGCAAATAATCGTTGGATAAGTCATCATTTGGAACTATTTGGCTATAACAAATTATGTGGTGGATATGGATACGCTTGTGATGAATCAGAAGTTATTCCTAATGATATATATTGTAAATTAGAATACATAAGTAATTTAAAAAATACTAGACCTAAACATTATGAACCTAATTATTTTCTTATAAGAAAAAGAAGATAATTTTTTTTCTTGACAAATTAATAATAACCTATATAATAAACTTTACAATTTTTATATAGGGGGTTGTTATGATGAAACATTTAAAACATCTATTAATTATTCTAACAATAATTTTTTCTTTACCAGTAGTTGTTTTGGCTAAAAATCAAGTAACTATTTTATCAAGTAAGAAAGACTTAAAAAGTGGTGATGAAGTTTTAATTACAGCTAAATTAGAGAGTGATAGTAATTTATATGCTTTAATGGGAACTTTAAGTTATGATGAGAAAGTATTTGAAAGAATTGATGAAAAGAGTTTTTCTCTAAAAGATAATTGGTCTGATATAACATATAATGCTAATAATCAAAAGTTTGGTTTAATTAATAAATCAAGTGAAATAACTGAGAATTTTCTAAGTGTAAATTTAAGAGTAAAAGAAGATGCTCAAGTGGGAAATACAACTATTTCTTTAAGTAATATTTCAGCTTCTGATGGAAAAGATAAAATATATATGGCAAATGCCAGTTTGGAAGTATTAGTATCTAAAGAGGCTAATGGGAATGAAGCAATTGTAACTAAGGAAGAAGATAGTGAGGATATTTCTTCTAAAGATGAGATAATAACTACTTCTAATCGACCATTTTTTGTTGGTTTAATTGTTATCACATGTCTTTTAGCTATTGCTTTAGTAGTTATAAATGTTACAAAAATTAACAATAAAAAGATTATTAATATTGTTTTAGGAATTTTATTATCATTTTCTTTTATTGCTATATGTGGTTTTTATGTTTTAAAAGAAAATCGAAAAGATGTTAATCATGATGGTCAAAAAGATTATTTAGATGCCAAAGAAATTATTAAATATTTAATAGATTGTGAAGGTACTAAAACAGAAGATGAAGAAAAAGATGAAGAAGTTTTAGATAGTTCATCAAATACTAGTGAATATAATAATAGTAATAGTAGTAGTGTCAATAATAATAGTAATGATAATAGCTCTCATCATCCAGGGGACTTTAATAACGATGGCAAAGTAGATATTGTTGATGTTGCGGGAAGTGTTTCTGATACAACTAATAAAAATTATCAAGTAGTCTTAACTGAAGTAAAAACAAATCAAGTGTATTATTCTAAAGAAAGTGTGGTGCCTCTTACATTTTCTGCTCAAGTAAATCCAAAAGAGACAATAAGTGAAGTAGTAGTAGATGGTATAGTTTATCCTGCAATTAAAAATGCGACTACTTATACGGTAAATCTTGTTGCTCCAAAAGAGTTTGGAGTTCATGAATTTAAGTTAACTAAAGTTATTTTAAGTAATAAAAAAGAAGTTAAAACACTTTTGAAAACAACTATTGAAGTTTTAAAAAATCCTCCTAGTATTTCTAATTTTATGGTTGATGAAGAAACAGGAGAAGTTAAATATCTTTTAAATGATGAAGATAAATCTTCTAGTAGTAGTAAAATTAAAGTAACAGATTATAATGATGTGACTATTTTAGAAGAATCTATTGAACTAGGAGAAAATAGTTTTATTTATAATTTTTCTAAAGATAAGCCTTATCATGTTTTGATAACTAGTTCTTATGATTTAGATACAAATTTATTAAATAATCTTACTGGTAATCAAAATGAATACGTTGATGAGACAATCTTAGATAAAGAAATAATGATTGCTAGTGTATATAATTTTACTTTAAGTGAGGTTAAAATAACGGATAGTATAGTTTTAGGTGATGAGGCGATTATTACTTTTAAAAGTACTAATCAAACTAAATATATTCCGGAAAAAGCTCTTATTGATAATAAAGAGTATCCTATTTCTAAAATCAGTGATGATACTTATCAAATAACTTTACCAAAAAGTAGTATGTATGGAAAATATACAGTTAAGATGGACGCGATTATTTTAAGTAATGGAGCTGTTTTTAAAAATGGAGAGGATTATGAAGTATCTCCTTTATCTTACAGTGTTTTAAAAAATTCACCAACAATTACTGATTTAGTTTTAATGGAAGATAAAATGCAAGGAACAATTAATGTTTCATATGCTTTAAATGATATAGATAATACAGTTACTGATTTAGTGGCAGTTATAATGGATAGTAATGGAAATGTGTTAGAAGAAAAAGAGGCTTTAAAGGAAAAATATTTAGAATTTTCTTATGAAAATAATGGTAGTGTCAAATATACTGTTAAATTTTTAGCAACTTATGATTTAGGATTAGATGGATATAATTACACTAGAAAAAGTATTAAAGAAGAAGATATTTATTTGGAATCTAGTATTTATTTTACCAGTGCTAAGACAAATAAAATATATGTAAATAAAGATGAAGAAATATATGTGTATTATGATGTCTTTGTGCCTAAAGATTTTAAGCCTTGTAGTTATCCGGTTAATATTAGTAATTTAATTACAGGAGTAACTATTAATGGTCTTACTTATAGTGCAACTAGAAATAGGGTTAATGGTGAAGTTGCAAGTTATACTGTTAATTTTAAGGCACCTAAAAAATCCGGTGTTGTAAATATTTTAGGTAATCGTTTTAATTTTTATGATGGAACAACTTATTTTGTTAAGCCTATGCCTTTAACTATTGAGGTATTAAAAAGTAAGCCAGAAGTTAAAAATTTTACTATTGTAAAGGAAGACTATGAAAATGGTCGGGTTACTTTTTCTTTTGATATTATAGATGATTTAGGGGGATTTGATAGTGGAGAAGCTATACTAGGTGAACAAAAGGCATTAGTTACAAGAGGAAGTAATACTATTACTTTTGAAAATATTAGCAAAGATGCTCCTTTAACTTTAACAATACTTGGTAATTATGATTTAGATACAAATACCCTTGATAATGATAGTAATTATCATGAAAATGAAGAAATATTTAAAACTAATTATTCTTTATATAATCCTAATCTTTATCAAAATGCTTATTTATCTAATATTCAAGTTACAAGTTCTAAAAATAATCAGTACTTTGAAAAAGATGAAAATATAAATATTGGTTTTACTTTAGAAGGCACAAATCTTGATTTAAATATTCAAAATGTTGTTGTTTTAGATAAGATGTATCCTGTTAAAAAAGATAAAGATAAATATTTTATAACTATTGATGGATTTAAAAATTCGGGTGTTAAAAATTTTATAATTAATGAAATTATTTTAGATAATGGTAAAAAATTATTCTTAAAAGACCCAGCTTATGTTAAATTAGAAGTTTTAAAAAGTCCTTTGACTATGGATAATTTTAATTATCACTTTAATGATAAAGATATTACTATTAGTATGCAATTAAATGATAAAGATAGCTCTTTAACCGATGATGTAACTATTAAAATAACCGATGAAAATGATAATTTAATAAAAGAAATCAAATACAATAATAAAGAAATTACTTTTGAGAAAAAAGATGGTATTTTAAGATATTATGTAAGTGCTTATGCTAATTATGATTTAGATACAAATACTTTAAGTAAAGATGATAATAAGTTTACAAATGAGAAGATTTTAGATGAAGTTATTTCTTTAGATAATAATTATTTAGAAATGAAAGATATAACTGATGTTTCTTTATATAAAAATATTAATGGTAATAGTACTTTGGTTGATAAAGTAAGCTATCAAGATATAGTAAAAAATAAAAATGATTATTTTGTTAGTATATCAATGAGTAATAGTCCTGCTATTTTTAGCAAAATAAAAGAAGTTATAGTTGAAAATAATCATTTAATCCTTTTATTAGATTATAAATATGCTGTATCTTATAGTAATTTAGAAGAAAAGAATTTACAAATTGATTTTGGGGTTATTAGTGATGGCTATGTAACTAATGAAGCACGACCTGAAAGTTTTATAGATTTAATTCAAAGAATTAAAGATAATCCAAGTGGTGTTATTACTTTAAATCATGATTATGATGCTTCTTCTATCGAGTCTTTAACATCAACTTTTACAGATATTGATTTTACAGGAGAGCTTGATGGAAATAATCATGTTATTAAAAATCTTTCTAAGCCATTATTTAAATCACTTA
The DNA here is from genome assembly GCA_947631205.1 of uncultured Bacilli bacterium. Lineage (GTDB taxonomy): Bacteria > Bacillota_I > Bacilli_A > RF39 > UBA660 > Ventrenecus. The sequence continues at coordinate 32,691 of CANRKL010000007.1, forward strand.
ATAAAGCAACTGTTAAAAATTTAAAGTTTATTAATGTTTTATTACCCGCTACTAATGCGAATGGAACACTTGCAATAAGCGCTAAGGATAGTGAAATTAGTAATATTTTGATTGAAGGATTTGAAAAAACAAATAGTGATAATACGGTTGGGGCAATTCTTGGAAGTGCTAATAATACAACTATTAAAACATCTAAGGTTAGTGGATTATTAATAAATAATGGTATATATAATTCTAGTATAGGTGGTTTAGTTGGGGCTTTAAGTAATAATAGTTTAATTGAAAACTCATATGTTACAGGTTTAATTAGTGGGGGATACCAACATTTAGGTGGTATTGCTGGACAAATAGATAATAAATCAACTATTCAAAATTGTTATACTAAAGTAACAATAAATAATTCTTTTGGTTATGCAAACTATATAAATACAGGAGGAATTGTTGGTAGTCTTAATGGAACTATTAAAAATAATGTTAGTTTGAGTACTGGAGAATATGGGTATAAATTAGCTCAATTAAATAATGGTTCAACATCTATTAATAATTATCAAATGAAAGAATCAAATTATACTTCTAATAGTGGACCTTCTTTTATAGATTTTAGTAAAGATGATGTAGACAAAGAATTATTTACTGATTTAGCTTTGTTTGACGAGGCTATTTGGAGTTTTAAAAATGTTTCATATGACAATCTTCCAACTTTGAATATTGAGTTTAATAGTGGGTTAAATGAAGTTTCTAAAGAAAATGATTTGTATGATTCTCAAAAAGAAATTCTTTACTATAACCTTCATTTACTAACACCATTCTTTGATAGTAATAAAGTTATTTTAAATGCTCAAAATATTTCTAATGACCATATTTTAAATAAACAAAAAATTAAACATATTATTCCAGTTGATAATAAGGGAGAGTTAGTTACATATTTAACTAATACTGATTATAAAAAAATAGCTAAAATAAAATTAATCTTAGAAGATGATACTTATTTAGAATTAAATGTTCGTTTTGATAAGATATATGATATGGTGGTGGGATACCGTATTCCTGATTTAAAAATAGATTATACATATAATCACTATATGTTAGATAGTAATTCAAAACTTATTGATAATTTAGTAGAGTATTTAAGTAATTTAGATTACACCAAAGATTTAGATGTTTTAACTAGTACTAGTGATTCTCGTTTGTATCGTGATTATTATAATGAAGTAGTAAGAAAAGACTTAAGGGAATTTGTCTTAAAATATTTGTCTAATAGTGATAGTAATATAACTTTAAATGATAGTTCAATTAGTAACTATATAGAAAAAGATTTAAAATATAATGATAAATTGAAAAAAGTATTGTATGTTTATAATTATTTTCAAAGATGGTATAGTGTTAAAATAGATAATATTATGTTTAGTGATTTAATTTTCTTTAATAGTAAAGGATTTAATGACTTTTTAACTCCTGATAATATTTCTAATTTATATTTAAATAATGAGAGTAATTTTAATACAGGGGCAACAAATGATGCTTATAAAAGAAATTTAGAAAAATATACCAATATTTCCAATATTCCTCTTTTGTTAGAATACTTTGTAAATACTTTAACTAATGATACTCCTGATGTTTGGTTTGCTAAATCATTTAAAGGGATTTTAAAGGAAGTAGGTGTGGATAATCGTAGTGATATAACATATACTATGTGGTCTCATTTAAGGTATCAAGATAATACTAAATGGACTGTATGGCACAACTACGCATTAGTTCTTTTAACTCTTCCAGAAAATTCAACTTATATTATTTCTAGTCCAACTCAGTATTTAATTGGGTCTCAAAGAACTTATATTGTAAATCCTTTTAACAAAGAAGATAAAGATAAGTTAACGGGTATGATAGATGAATATGCTAGAAAAATAGGAAACTATTATACGACTGCTTCTGGTTATATTACTGAGGCTAAATATTATAATCAAATTCATACGATAACTGTTGATAATCGTTTTACTTTAGATTCTAATGGTAAGAGTTTTTATCAAAGTAAATTAGTTACGGAAGAAGCATTTCATAAAAACTTTAATGAAGCGGTTAATTTATGGAAAGAAATGGATGGTAATGCAGCAACTTCTAATGGAACAGTAGTCTTCTTTAATGCTTATACTGCTTTAAGTGCTTATCCTACTTGGTCTCATGAAAATGCTCATAATATTGATTCAAGATTATTTTTGAAAAACAATGGAAGAAGATATGATGCTGGAGGAGAGGATTATTCTGATGGTAATTTAGCTCAAAGATGGGGTGAGGGAGAAATCAATGTTAATCTTACAGAATATTATAGTAGTGATGTCAATCTTGCAACTAATTGGACTCCTACTAGAGTTAATTCGCCTCAAAAAATAGAAAGTTTTTATCGTAAAGTATTTGAATCAATTTATTTACTTGATTACTTAGAAGCTCAAGCTTTCTTGCAATTAAGTAGTGAAGAACAAGCCTCTATTGCTACACAGGTTTATTACCCTAAAGAAAATGAAGCTGATGAAAAAATAAGATATAAATTTACTGGATATAAACAAATTAGTGCTGAAGAGATAGAGAAAATGAATTTAGAGAGTATAAATGATTTATATGATAACAAGATTATTATTTACCCAGGTGTTAAATCACCAGTAGAATATGGAGATAATAAGTATGGTAGTGAAACAATCTTTAAGACAAGATGGTATCAACCTTATAATAATTTTGGAAGACCAGATTCTTATACTTTAAAATTTATGGCATTTGAAATGTTAGGGTATGCTGGATATGATAATGGTTATATTGAATATTACAGTAATATTCATAATAATAATGGTGTTAAAACAGATTTAATGGCCTTACAAACAATTACTAAAAATCCAAATATTACATTTGATGATTACCGAAAAGGAAGATTTGAAGAAGTAAAAAATAAATTACAATATGTTCAATATCTTAATGTTAATGATGTAGTTAAGGACTTCTATTATGCTTTATCTTTGGATGCGAAAAATAATGACCGTGACTTAAAGAATAGAAAAGTTGTTAGAAGAGAAGCTTATATGACTTTAAAAAGAGCAACAAATGATTTTGAAGGAGAAATTTATAATAAAGATAATCCGCAAAAAGTAGAAGACTTTAAAATTTTGGAAAATTAATTAAAAAAGATGAATGAGTCAAAACTTATTTGTCTTTTTTTTACATATAAAAATTTGTCAAGTTTACGTAATATAACTTGATTTTTTTAACTTTTTTTAAAAATTTTTTCTAAAAAAAAGGAAATCGAGACTTTTTGGGTAATATTACTAGTGAAAGGAGTGATTTTTATAAGAA
>CANRKL010000008.1 GCA_947631205.1 uncultured Bacilli bacterium
TTAAAGATTTTGTTGTATCTAGGCATTCCATTAAACACTCCATTTAAATACATTTTTTCTGTATTTTGAGATTCTCTTGGCATTTCATCAGAGAATCTTTTTAAAACAGAACCTTTTTTTGAATCAAAGTAAACTGAATATATCTGGTCTGGTCTTATCAATGTATTATTTAAAATATTTGTTGAATGTGATGTAAAAAATAATTGGGAATTTTTGGAATAATGAAAGAAATATTTTATTATACACTCTTCTAATTCATTATGAAAACCACTACTAAATTCGTCAATAATTATCATACATTCATTATTAGTCGCGTGTAAAAATGATGGTAGTAATTCCATTAAAGTTATATTACCAGTTGATTCAAACATTTCAGGAATATAAATATCTGTCCCTTTTTTATTAAAAGAAATAAATTTTTTATTATCATTTGATTTAACAAAAAATTTTTTATTTAAATCAGTTGTTTCTGTACCATATTCTATTTTTTGTTTATAATCAATATCCTCCAAAAACTTATTTATTTCATCAACTGTATTATCATTTAAATATTCATGAACTAATAAACTTGTCCCTGAATAGTTATAAACAATTCTATTATAACAATTAATATATACAGATTTTTTCATATAATCAAACCATTTATTTAAAATTTCATTTCCATAAAAATTAGTATCAAAATATATTCTACGTAAAAATAATAGTTTATTAGAAATATCATTAAATGTTTTTTCATCATTTAAATTAAACCTAGCATTGTTTCCTAATCTTTCTAAAATTATTTGTTTATCAAATATTAATTTTTCGGAAACAATTTCATTTAAACCTAATTCAATTAAATAGATTATTTCTTTTTCTTCTTCTATAAATGTATATTCTATTTTATATGTTGGCTTATTAGTATAAAAGCTTTTGTTAGTCATCAAATCAACTTCACTATTTCCAAATAATAAATCAAGTAATAAAGTTATACTTTTTAATATTTTTGTTTTACCAGAAGCATTTTCTCCAACAAATAAGCACCCTTTAAGTATTTTATTACTTCCAACATTTTCACTTTCTAAAAACTTATAGTTAGTAGCCGAAAAATCTATTTCTGTAGGATTAATAAATGTTGCATAATTATCTAATTTTATTTTTTTTAACATAATTTCACCTTCTTATAATATTATACATAAAATGTAAAAAAAATACAACATTTTAAAAATGAATGTAATTTTTTTACACTATTATAAACTATAATCGATTTTTGTCAACACTTAAGACTATTTTACACTAATTTTTTGCAATTTTTGAATAATTGACTTTAAAGCAAAATAATCATTTACAATTATTTCATCATCTTTTATTCCTACTATTAATTGGTCATACTTCTTATAATTTAATAAACAAGCTCTTTGATAACCTTGTAATCTTAATAAAGCTAAATCATCTAAATCAATATCATATTTAGATAGTTTATACTTCTCACTAATTATATTATCTAAATTAATCTCTTTCCCTACTCTTATCTTTAATTCTTCTTTACTGGGTATTTCTATAATCGCCCCTGTAATTAAAGGAATTGATAATTTTAATTGTTTATTAATAAAATTATCACTATATAAAGGTAACTTATTAGTAAAAGACTTTGAACCAATTTGATATTTTATATACATTTAAACCACCTGATAAGTATGTATTTTAAAAAATAAATCTCTATTTGTCAATTGTTATTTCATGGCATTTAAAAAACTTGATATTAAATCAATATTATCTAAAACCTCATCCATTTTATCAGTAGCTCTTTCTTTATATTGACTTTTCATAGTGTCACTAAACTCTTTAAACGCTAAAGGATTTCTATTTAAAACTTTTATCCATCTACTATTTTGTTTTAAATGACTATATAATTTAGGATTTTCTTTAATTTTTCTTTGTAATTCTAATTCCATTTTTAATCCTCAAAAAATTTATTTATTGGTCTTGGTACTTTAGGAATCGGACTATCTGTACTTGCTTTACTAGCTGTAAGTTCACTAACAAGTGCTAAGGCTTTTTGGGCAGTCTTAATATGTTCTTGAATAGAATTCATATCTATATTTTTTAATTTATCTTCGATTCCACTTGGAATAAAAGAATTAGATTTAACTGGTGTTATATATTCTTTCCAAGCATTCATATCTTCACCATATATATCATAAATTTCATAAAACTTTTGCCAAGACATTGTATTATTTTTAACATATGTAACTAATTCAGGATGATTTTTTGCAAAAGCTTTAAACATTTCTTTCTTGTTCATAATAAAAATCACCTTACTAATATTTTATGTAAAGTGATTCTATTTATTATAGTTTAAATGACTCTATATCAAAATTTTCTTTTTCTGTTTTTATTTCTTCTTTTTTCTCTAAAATCCATTGATTATCTATCCATAAGATATTTTTCTTAGAAATACTACTTCCTGTTGATGATATATCCATAATTGGAATTTCAGTTGCTTTTATCTCTTTAATCTCACCATCTAAATTAATTACTAAATTCTTACCTAATAACACATTTAAAACTAAATAAGGATTACTTTTCACTTTCTTTAAAATAGCATTTCCTCTTTTAGCTCTACCCGTTTCTTCTATATCACTAATCTTAATTCTTTTAGCTGTATTTTGTTTAGTAATAATATTTATATAATCTATTTCATTAAATGTATTTAATGAAACTAAATAATCATCTTTTAAATTAATTCCTTTAACTCCAGAACCTCTTAATCCCACTAAAGGAACTTCTAATTTAGAAAAATAACAATAATAACCATTACAACTAGTTAAAAGAACTTTATCTAATGCCCTACCTGCATATATAACTTCATCATTTTCTTTTAACTTCATTGCAACCATCGGCTTAGATATTCTAGTAGCAAAATAATCTGTTATTTTAGTTCTTTTTATCATGCCATTTTTAGTTGCTGTAATTATTTCTCCAACTTCATCATAAATACAACTTGATACAACTTTTTCTCCAATACCTAACATTACTATATTATTAATATGTTTTCCTAAATCTTTCCATTTAGCTTCTGGTATTTTATGAACTGGTAAAAATAAATAATTTCCAAAATTAGTAAATATTAAAATATTATCTTGCGTAGTTACATCATAAATATTTTTAATGTAATCTCCTGGCTTCATCATTGGGACTTCACTATTTGCCGCAAAAGACTTATTACTTATTCTTTTTATATATCCCTCATTAGTAATCATTACAATTACTCTTTCTTTTGGTATCATACTTTTCATATCTATTTTTAATTCCGTAACTTCATCTTTTATTTCAGTTCTTCTTGGATTGGCATATTCTTTTTTAATTAATTTTAATTCATTTTTCATGACATGTTTTAAAGCTTCTTCATTATTTAAAATTTGTTCTAATAAATATATTTCTTTTTTTAATTTTTCCATTTCTTCTGTTATATCAACTATATCTGTATTAGTTAAACGATATAATTGTAATTCTACAATTGCTGTTGCTTGTTCATTACTAAATTCATATTTTATACATAAATTTTTAATTGCATCAACCTTATTTTTACTTTCTCTAATTGTTTTAATAACTTCATCTAAAATACTAATAGCTTTCATTAAACCCTCTAAAATATGAAAACGACTCTTATCATGTTCTAAATCAAAACGACTTCTTCTTGTAACAACTTCTTTTTGATGGGCTATAAAAGCATCAAGTATTTCTAAAATTCCAACTAGTTTTGGTCTACGATTAACAATTGCTACCATATTAAAATTATAATTAACTTGTAAATCTGTATTTTTAAGTAAATAATTTAAAACTAAAGTTGGATTAGCATCTTTTTTTAAATCAATTACTATTCGAGCCATATTTTGAAAATCTGACTCATCAATAATATCATTTATTCCCTCTATTTTCTTATCTATTTTAATATCTGTTATTTTCTTAACTAATTGTTCTTTTACTACATCATAAGGAATTGAATGAATAATAATTTGTTTTTTGTTCCCACTTGTAACTATCTCTGTTTTAGCCTTTAATATAACTTTCCCTTTACCTTTAGTATATGCTTCAATAAGTCCCTCTTTCCCTTCAATAACTCCTCCTGTTGGAAAATCTGGTCCCCTCATAATTTCCATAATAGTCTCTAAACGACAATTAGGACTTTCAATTCTTTTAATAGTTGCATCTATTACTTCCCCTAAATTATGAGTAGGTATATTAGTAGCATATCCTGCTGATATTCCTGTTGACCCATTAACTAATAGATTTGGATAGTAAGCTGGAAGAACTGTTGGTTCTAATTCTGTATCATCAAAATTATAAGCCATTTCTACAGTATTTTTTTTAATTGATTTAAGCATTTCTTCGGCAATTTTAGAAAGCCTAGCCTCTGTATAACGCATAGCCGCTGGTCCATCACCATCAATTGACCCATTATTTCCATGAATATCAATCAAAGGTTCTCGCATTTTCCAAGCTTGAGACATATAAATTAATGCCCCATATATTGAAGAATCTCCATGAGGATGAAAATTACCCATAATATCCCCAACTGCTTTGGCACTTTTCCGATGAGGCTTATCATGTGTAAAATGAGATATATACATCGCATACAAAATTCTTCTTTGAACAGGCTTTAGGCCATCTCTAACATCAGGTAAGGCTCTTTCTTGAATAATTTCTTTAGAATACCTTCCAAACCCTGTTTCCATTAATTCTTCTAAACTATAATCATATATTTTCTCTACAATTGTTTTTTCTTCTTTCTTCTTTGTCATAAAACACTTCCTTATTTACGAAAATCATCTTCTAAAGTAAAATCAACATTTTCATTAATCCACTCTTTTCTAGGCCCAACTTCATCACCCATCAAAACATGAATTCTTTTCTCCGCAATCGAAGCATCATTTAAAGTAACCCTAAGTAATCTTCTATTTTCTGGATTCATTGTTGTCTCATAAAGCTCAGAAGCATCCATTTCTCCTAACCCTTTAAAACGATTAACTTTAAAACTAGTCTTAGCATTCTTCTTTCTTTCTTCTAAATCTTCATCAGTAGCAATATATTCTTTACCTTTTGATGTTTCAAAAGAATACAAAGGAGGTGTTGCAATATAAAGCATACCCTGTTCAATTAAAGGACGCATAAAACGATAGAAAAAAGTGATTAATAATATTTGAATATGTGAGCCATCTACATCAGCATCAGTCATTATAATAACTTTCCCATAATTACTTTCTTTATAGTCAAAATCAGGCCCTAATCCTGCCCCAATCGCATATTCAATTTGCTTTAACTCAGCATTAGCTTCAATATCCTTAGTTGAAGCTTTTTCACAATTTAAAACTTTACCTCTTAAAGGCAAAATAGCTTGTGTTTCTCTGTTACGATTTGTTTTAGCAGAACCACCTGCACTATCTCCCTCGACTAAAAAAAGCTCATTAAGTGCATAATTCTTTCCTGTTGCCTTAGCTAACTTTTCACTAAGAATTCTCTCTTTATTATTCTTTCCTGCCCCTTTTCTAACTTGTTCTCTGGCTTTCCTTGCAGCTTCTCTTGCTAATTTACTCTTCTCAGCTTTCCCAAGAATACTTAAAGCTATTTCCTTATTTTCTTCTAAATAAAACTTCAATGCTTCATAAGTAGCGCTCTCTACAGCACTTCTTGCCTCTGGAGTTCCTAATTTACCTTTTGTTTGTCCCTCAAATTGTAATAATGACTCAGGAATTTTTGCTGAAATAATTGCTGATAATCCCTCTCTTAAATCAGCTCCATCTAAAGAATTAGTCCCTTTAATAATATTATTTCCTTTAGCATAATCATTAAAAGCTTTCGTAAGTCCCGTCTTAAATCCTACTTCATGAGACCCACCATCACTAGTTTTAACATTATTTACAAAAGATAATAATTGTTCATTGTATGAATCTGTATATTGCATAGCAATTTCTATTTCAATATTATTTTTCGTACTACTAAAATGAATAACATCATGAAGTGGTGTTTTGTTTTCATTTATATATTGCACAAAAGAAACAATACCATTATCATAATGATATTTTGCACTTAAATTATCTTCTTCATCAATAATTTCAATTGTAACATTAGAAAGTAAAAAAGCACTCTCTTGCATTCTTTCACAAATTGTTGTAAATGAAAAATTACAATTTTTAAATATTTCCTTATTTGGTAAAAAACTAACAATCGTCCCTGTTTTCTTAGATTCACCTATTGTTTTTAAAGGACTTTCAACTAATCCCCCATCTCTAAATTTAATTTGACTAACCTTTCCATCACGATATATTGTAACTTCCATTTTAGAAGACAAAGCATTAACAACTGAGCCACCAACTCCATGAAGTCCTCCAGAAACTTTATATCCTTCACTTTCAAATTTTCCACCAGCATGAAGTACTGTATAAATAACTTCTGGTGTACTTCTACCACTCTCGTGCATTCCAATTGGCACACCCCGACCATTATCTGCTACAGTAATTGACCCATCTTTTCTTAATAAAATTTTAATATAATTACCATACCCATTTATTATTTCATCAATTGCATTATCAACAATCTCCCATACTAAATGGTGCATTCCTCTTTTATCAGTTGACCCAATATACATTCCTGGACGTTTTCTAACAGCTTCAAGTCCCTCTAATATTTTAATTGAATGTTCATTATAAGTATTATTTTTATTTGCCATATCATTCACCTTAGACTATTATAGCATAAGTTTTAATAAATTCCAAAGTTACTTGACATTAAAAATGTCTAACCATAAATTATTTACTAATACACAATTTCTTAAATCATACAATCCAAATATTTCAAATAACCAATTTAATAAGAAAGGTACAAAGACAATCGCAATTGTTATAACTAATCTCATTCCCATTCTCTTATTAGTTTTTTTCATAAGTTCTGGATTACCTAAAGCTTTTAAATAATCAATAACTGTTAAAACAGAAGCAATTATAGGTGCACTAATTTCAATAATCGTAAATAAACCCTTTAAAAACTTCTTAAATTCTTTATCAGTTCCATCTTCATTAATAAAAATTGTCTCACAAGTAACATCACCACTAGTATCCAAAAGAGGTAAATATTCTGTATAATCAACTATTGACCCTCCCCCATTTTCATCTTGAGTTCCCTTATATCTTAAAACATAATCCCAACACTCTTTATCTGAAGTAAACTTATAATACGACCTAACGTGAATTTCATTGTCATTTTGGTCCCCAGGTTGTCCATACCAACCACTTGGTCCAGAGCCTCCTTTTTCATTCATTGCTGCTTCTACTAATTGTCCATTTCCAACATACTGAGCAGTATGATTACCAGAACAAATTAAAACATCTCCTCTTTCTAATCCCGCCCCTGTTTTTAAATCAATTTCTTGATTATTTACAACATTTACAAATCCAGCTTTTAAGTATCTATTAATCATTCGCGAATCACTTTGGTCAGTATTTTTATTTCCAATTACTTTAACTCCAACTTGGTCCCAACAATACTCATTTAAAGTTGAACAAGCAAAGTCTCCCTCTTCACCCCATCGATGACCTGGTTGACTATTATAACCATATGCAGCATCGCCAGCAATTTTTTCCATACAAACAGTTGCTGCCTCAATAGTTTCTTCCACACTCATAGCCTTTATCTTACAAGGTAAAATTAGTATCATTAAAATTATTAATATTTTATATTTCATAATAATCAATTCCTTAACTAAAAATAGTTTATCATATTTTTACAATAAAAAAAAGTTGAATTAAATCAATAAAAAAAAGTTGAATTAAATCAACTTATTTCCATGATGGTCCAACACCATCTTCTTTACTTAAACATTCTCCATTAGGACAATTTGTTGTATCACTCCATAAAGTCCACTCTGTACTTCTAGCATTTTCCGTAAAGAATCCTTTGCTTTCACCATCATCTAAGAATGAACTACGACACATAACACTATACTCTATACCATTAATTACAACATTGCTACATTTTAAAGCACTGTTTCCATTTTCATCAGTTGAATTAGTGTAAGTACCAACATTTCTATCATATTTTTTCATATTATTAATATTTGTTGGTGTAATTGTATATGACGCAATTAACTTTTCTTCACCTGAAGAAGTACTTTCTTCTATTTCTCTTTTGGTAACTGCAGCTTTAGATATTGCACTTCCAAGGTCATCCCAGTTATATCCTAATGCTCTATCATTAGGGAATAAATTAGCTTGAGATACAGTTCGATAACTAAATGTAGTATTTTCTCCATCAAACACACAGTTCTTACATCTTAATGGACAAGATGGTCCATCACATTCTTCAACTATTTCACAATTATCATCTTCACATTTAATTTCACAATCATCACAGTTATTAATGTAATGACATACATAACTTCCGTTTGCAGTTGATGTAATACCACTTAATTTTTCTTCTTTAGATAATCCACATTTCAAATTATCATTTAATTCATTATAAGCAGTTAATACACTAGATTCACTACCATTAATTAATCTTCCTAACTCTCCATTAACATTATCTTGACCAATATTTTCAAAAGTAAATGTAAATGGGAATACTCCTTTACCTGTAGTCATTTCAACTGGTAAGGCATCACTTGGTAATCTTGAATAAATACAGTCTCCATTATTTGGACATAATTCAGAATCAACTTTTATAGTTCCATATTGAGTATATGTTGAAAAATTATTATTTGGTTTATAAGTAGCACTATAAATCTTTGTTTTTCTTATCCATTTAACATTACTTACTTTTGCATCTTTTTGACTACATCCACTAGAATCACAACTTGTATATTTAACATTTTTATATAAGTTAGCATTAATATCACTTAAATCATCTACTTGAGAAGTAATAGTTTCCCCAATACAATTATATTTACTATCAATATCACCTAAACAATAATTATTATCAATTTTCTTAGTTAAAGATGATTCTACTCTTGATAATTCACCATTTAATAAATTTTCTTTACTATAATCTTCATCATATGTAAATAATATCTTTGGTTCAAACTTCATATCATTTGTCCACAATGTTGTACAACTATTATAATTTTTAATTGCTGTCTCAATATCACTAGCAGCAGATTTCCAAATTTTTTCACTGTCTTCAATTAAATGTTTAACCTGACTCTTGTTTACAGTTTCATTGTAAGACACACTTTGTGTTGTACCACTATTATAATCATAAGCCATTGCACTCCAAGTATAAGCTTTATCCTGAGAGTCTTCATTATTTCCAGTAAAATCAGCTGTATTAGTTAGAGATAACCATTTATTCCATTCATTCCATGCACTATAAGATTTTTCTTTAAGTGTATTTAAATCAGCTAAGAATTTTTCTTCATCAATTGGTTTATCTGGATTATCTTTACTACTTACATAACAATCTCTTTGACCACTTATTTGTGAAGATAATGTAAAGTATCCACCACTTGTTGTATATCTAGCTGTTGGTAAATCAAAATCATATTTTTCTTTACACCATACTTGACAATATGGATTACCACCAGATATTTTATTATCTAATTCTGTAAGTGCTGCATATGACTCATTATTTTGGTCTTTACCACCTAATACACAAGTCTTTACATTATTAGCAACTTTATTACATTCACTAGATACAGTATTAATATCACTAATACTTCCTGTTATTGTATTTTCTGGGTCAAACTCAGAGCAAGCATTTGGTACTGAAACTGTCGCATTACAATTTGGACATTTTGTATTATATTCTTGACATTCAGGACTATTATCTCCAGAACTTTCTTCACATTTTTTACGAAGAGGTTCACAAACACAATCTAAATTGTAATCTTCTTCACTACACACTCTACCACTTACATCAGGGTCAGATGAATTACAATAATATACTGTCTTGTTATCTTCTTCTTTTTTAACACATATATTTACACATTGTTGACGATATATTTCTGGAGTTGTTACATTACCATCTTTATCATAATATACTCCATTAACTTTCTGACATTTTCCACCATTTGGCATACATTCTGAAACATTAGGACAATCATATTTTTTAACTTTTTCTGTATCATCTGGAGAAAAAACTTCTTTTTCTTCTTTAACTTTTCCATTAGAGTCAGTAATTGTCTTTGTATTAACAAAATTACCTGTCCATTGACCACTTGACATTTCACAAGTACAAACCTCATTTTCTTTAGGTTCATTTCCACCGTCATCGTCGTCGTCATCATCATCATCATCAATATTTAATTCATATGGAATAATAGTTTCAAAATCATCACTTACATCTTTTATTAATAAGAAGTTTTGGAATCCACCTACAGTAGGTTCTACTTCCCATAAATGACTAGCAGGAATATATATATCATTAACACCAATCTTAAATGTTAATACTTTTTTAACTTTACTTACAGTAAGACTTTGACCATTTAGTGCTTTAACAGTTATTACAACATCAGCTTTTTTACCTTTAACATTTGTAATAGTAGTTCCACACCAATAACCATTATTATCACTTTCACAACTAGCTTTGGCATCATCCCAATAAACTTCAGATATACTATTAGCATTTAAAGTGAATCTAATTTTCATCATGTCACGATTTTCATCATCTTTAGTAATTTCAATTTCTGGTTTAGTATTAGTAATCTTCTTTGAAGCATCCCAAATATAGCCTTCTTCAACTAATTTTTGATAAGCTTTTTTATTAGTTCCTAATTGTCTCTTATATTTAGTAAATTTATTAGCTACATCTATTGCTTTTTTAGCAATTCTAGCTGCTTCTTTTACAGTTGCATTATTTTTATCCCAACCAGCTTTATTATCCCCTCTTGATACAAGATGTTGATTATCTTCTAACCAATCAACCTTTGTCCATGGTCCACCTTCATCTATGAAGCCATACTTCATATATATCCATCTTACAACCATCATAATAATTTGACGTTGTCTTAAAGCATCAGCATATTGTACAGTATTTCTTTTATTTGCCCAGCCAGCTAAAACTTTAAATGAATTATCATAAATTTTATTAGTTCTAATAAATTCTTGATAAGCCCAAACTAAGGCCATCTCAAATTCACTTCGATTTTCATTCTTACCCTTGGCATTTATAGTCGGGTCAATTACTCTCTTAACATTAAAAAATGCACGAGAATCCTTATGAGGCGATACACAAATACCTATACCATCAAGCTCACTACCTACAATTTCATACTCTTCCATGTTGTACCATCTACCTGAGGTCTGAGTACCAATATAACCTTCCCATTTAACATCACTATACACATTATAACTACCATTATTATTTGCCATAGCTTCATAAGTACGAACTTTCTTTATAGATGGTAGTCCATCATTAGTTGTTAAATCCTGCGTAATTTTAGCAGAAACCGTTTTAAATGATACACCAAGTACAATAAATAAAATCAAATTAATTTTTAATAATTTTTTTAACATAATCATCAACTCCTTAAATATTATTTAATCCCCTTTTTACTTTTCTTTAAAATCATATACATAATTGCTGATACTAATCCAACAATTACTACAACTCCCCCAATAGTTAGCCAATTTTTATTTTGACTCCAAAAACTCTTTGTTTCATTTGATTCATTTTCACTTGCTTGATTTTCATTTTTCTTAGCATAATATTCATCATATATTTTATCTTCATCAATATTCAAATCAGCTGTTACATACTGTTGTCTACAATAATAAGCATCATTATTATTACAGATTCCTAAATCATAATACTTATTATACATTGGAGTATTTACTGTAATAGTTCTTAATTCTTCATTGTAACATTCTGCTACATTAGAATAAACCTTTATTTCATACTCTCTTATTTTTTCGGTATCCAAAACGTTAATAACAATTTTTCCATTAGTTGAATCAGAATAATCATACGTCTCTTTAATATTATCTGTTTTATTAAATACTGTTACATAAATTCTATCAGTCATATTTTGAATAACCAAATCAACAACATCATTAACAGCATATCCATCTTCTGTATCTTCACCTTTTTCAATTGATATCTCTGGATGTACATTTCCATAAGCATCAATTATCACTTGTCGCATTTCATAACTTGCTGTAACATTTGCTGCATTAGTTCTTGTTTCAACATCACATTCTTTAGCATTAACCTGAAAATTTAACATCGATAAAACCATAAAAATAGTTATGCCAACTAATACTCTTCTCCTTCTTAGCATTCAATCACCCGCTTTTTATGGCTCTATTGTAGCAAAGAAAAGAAAATTTTTCAAGACTTTTCTTTAATAGCCAAAACTACTTATTACACGGTTAAAATTTATAAGTTATACATATATTTAAAAATTATTATATTTTTTACATTTTTCTTCCAAAAGTTTAAAATTACAACATCTTTTAGCAATATTTAAATCTAATGTACCATTTAAGTATTTATCATATAACTTTTTTGATTTTTTATATATTTTATCACTATATCGATTCAACCAATATATTTGCTGTTTTAAAAGTTTAATGTATTTTTCTTCTTCCAAAGTTAAACATTCTTTATCTAAATCCAATTTAACAATATTTTTTTCAGTAACTGGTAACATATTATTAAAATTAATAGCACCCAATTTGCCATTATTAATTTTCATAAAATCCAATTTTGTCTTAAGTTTAAGATGTTTTGGCTTAGGGCTAGATAAAGGGGCAAAATATTTACAGTTATCAACTTGAAACAATATTCCTACAAATGGTCTCAATTCTTTTTTTCCATAATTATAAGGAACTTTACTATCAAATTTTCTTAAATAATTGCAATATTTTGCATCTAACTTAACCAATATTAATTTTTTAGACATAACATCACCTTAATATTGTATTATACACTAAAACTAAAATTAAAACTAGAGTGTGCTCTCTAGTTCTTTTTTAAGTTCCTCTTATGGTGGGAATCACCGCTTTTTTAAGTTCCTCTTATGGTGGGAATCACCGCTTTTTTAAGTTCCTCTTTTTAGTGGGAATCACTAGCTTTTTTATATTATATGCAAAAACTTGCATAGCATAACTCATATGCATTAATAATATATCATAAAATAACATCAATGTCTATCTTATTTTGATAGCAAAACTAATCTTGTCCCATTTCTAATATCTGTATTATATAAAAGATAATTCCAATTATAAATTTGTAATGTATCTGCATTATATAACTTACAATATTTTTCAATTGGAAAATCCCCATTACTTAACTCATTAATTCCTTTATTTAATAAATTAACAATCGTCCCAATTCTCTTACTAATAGGTAAAAACATATTAAACTTCATATTAATTTCTGGAACAATAACACAAACATTTACTTTATCATTCATAACTAATACCTCCTATAAAAATTTAATATGACTAACATTTTGATTATTTACAGCTGTAACTGTTCCATTACCATAACTCTTACTATCATAACGTATCTCTACTTCAAAAGTACTTTGTGAATCAAAATTCTTACCTAACCATAATCCTTTATTTCTCTTAAAGTAATTATCTAAATTACTATCTTCAATTTTCTTAATTCCCTCTTCATTATCATAAATTACATATTTAAAGTTATTAAGAGCTTTTGAACTTAATATTAATTCATCAATTGAAATAACACTCTCATCATCATGTTTTTTATTTACTAAATGATTTTCTAATCCCGCATATCCTAAAAAGATAATGACAAAATTAGTATCTTTAGGATTTGTTTGATATTTAATAACATTATTATATATTGTCTTAATTACATCTTCAAATCCTGTATCATAATATTTTACATCACTTAAATAATTTAATTTTAAATCATTAATAGAATTTATAACAATAACTTTCGTATTATTTATTTTACTTAATATATGAGTTAAAACTGGAAAAAACATTTTAGCCGTTATATGATTTTCTGAACTAATAATATTAAGTAATCCATTAAAATCATAATAATTAACTTGAGCTGTTTCAACATTTACTCCTAATGGAACATTACTTAAACTATTTATCTTATCTTCTAATAATTCAAAAGTAACTTCCTCAGGAATAACAGGAACCTTCTTAGCTCTTTTTTTAATATATAAACATAACTTACTTAATACATAATTTAAATTATTTTCATAAGCATCTTTAAATAATAAGCTAACTTGAAATTCATAAGGTACATCATTAATTGCAATTATTCCTCTACCTGGATTTTTCTTTGGAATTATATTAGTATTAAAATATAGGCTATAATCAGTTGAATCAAGCATATTAAGCATAATTTTCTTTGGAAAATTATTTTCTAAATTATAACCTAAAGCATTTGTTAAGCTAGATGTTAAAATAAATATTATTCCAGCTTTCGCACAGTTTCTTGTTAAAGACCCCATATCACTATCAACAATTTCTTCAAAAGCTTCTTTAAATGTTTCAAACTGATTAATAAATACTAAAATAGTTGGAAAAGGTGCCTTCCCATTTAAAATATCATTATCAAAACTACCACCATGAGTACTATAATAAGCAAAACGTCTATTTTTTTCATCTTGTAACATATAAAATAAAAACTTAATTTTATCTGGGTCATTAGAAGTCAATACTTCTCCCACTTGTGGAGCATTTTGAAATTCTTTTAATTTTTCTAATCCTAAATCAATTATATATATATTAACTTCATCACAATTATGATTAACTATTGTTGAAAAAATAATTGTTGAAAGTAATGTACTTTTACCAGAACCACTATTTCCTACTATAAAAGTATTCCCACAATAAGACAAAGGAAGAGAAACATAACCTTGATTTTGATTTTCTGGATCATCATATTCACCTATAATTGGTTCAATTATAAATGGTCTTGGTTTCAAATTATATTTTTTAATTAATGGTTCATAATATATTTCACTAGGAATATTTTCTTTCCACAAAGAAGAAAAATGAATATTTTCTGAAACTGCTAAATCATATAAATACTTAACAATATTTGTAATCTGGTCTCCAAAGTTTTCTTTTTCTTCCCTCTTAACATCTTCATTGATAACTTTTAATACATTACCATTATTAGACAATACTAATAAATCATCTTCTACTTTTCTTGATATAACATCAGCCGGACTATATTTTGCCCCAGCATAACCAGATTGACCAAGTTCAAAAAGTTCATCATTCCCAACTTGTAAATAAAACCGTCCTGCATCAGTTAAAAAAGCCGCATCATTTCTTTTTAATAATTCATTACTATCTTCAGTAGTTTGAACTTTTAAACACACCCTAAATCTTGTATTTGACCAAATTTGTTCATTAACTACACCACTAGGCTTTTGAGTTGCTAAAATTAAATGAACCCCTAAACTTCTTCCTATTCTTGCTGCCGAAACTAACTCATCCATAAAATCTGGTTGAGAAGCTTTTAACTCGGCAAACTCATCAGAAATAATAAACAAATGAGACATTGGTTCATCTACTTTACCTTCTCGGTACAATCTTTGATATTTATAAATATCAATTGTACTTTCATCATTCTTCTCTCTTGCATAATTAAAAACCCTCTGTCTTCTTTGTAATTCACTTTTAATTGATGTTAAAGTACGATACATTTCACTTTTATCTAAGTTAGTAATTGTTCCAACTAAATGAGGAATCTTTACTTTGGTTTCTCTATTTTCAAAAGCTAAAGCTAATCCCCCACCTTTATAATCTATTAAAACAAATTGAACTTCATAAGGATGATAATTAACTGCTAAAGATAAAATATAAGTCATAATAAATTCTGATTTTCCAGAACCAGTAGAACCCGCTATTAAACCATGAGGTCCATGATACTTTTCATGTAAATCTAACTCTACTAACTTATTATTCTCTTTAACTCCAATTGGTGTTTTTAAACTAATTGTTGGATTATTTGATTTCCATCTTGATAAAACATTTAACTGTTCAATTCTTCCTACATTAAATAATTCTAAAAAAGTAACATTACTAGGTATTCCATATTCACTCTTTCTTATATTAACAGGAATATTAGCAATTACTTTAGCTAAACTATTAATATCTAAATCATTAATATAAGATGTTGCAAAAACAATTTGTTCTTCTTCTTTTATATTTTTTTCTAATATAACCCCTTTATTTTCAAATATTTGAATTAAAGTTTCAAATTTACTTGGAATATTTTTAATCGAATTTTCAAATATCAAAAATGAAAAACCATAATTATCTTCTTCAAATATTTTATTTACTAAAGATAATTCTCTTGCTAAAGAATAATTATCCGTAACAATTAAATAATATGTTTGAAAATCTAAATACTTTTTATCTTTACCATTCTTTTTTCTATTATCATATTCCTGTTCTAAATATAAAGATAATTGAGCTACTTCTTCTTCATTACTGGCAAAAAAACGAAAATCATAATTATCATTCCAACTATGAGGACAATATTTCATAAATTCCCAATTTTTTTCATTTTCTGCACTAGTAATTGTAACTATTTTTAAATCATTTCCACTATAAAAATATAATAATTGTAACATAATTGATTTAATATAATCACTACTATTCTTGCCATCAATAACGATTGGTGTAATTCTATTATTTAAAAGTGAATAAGCAATTGGGACATTTTGTAAAAGATATTTTTTATTAGAAGTTTCTAATACTAAATTAAGTAACTCATCATCATCTAAAGTAAAACCTTTCTTAGGAGCTTCTATTTTAATTTTAGCTGGAATATTTCCATATCCTAAATTAATTGTTAAAAAATCATTATCAAAGATTTCTCTACTCCATACATCTTTACAATTATTATTAATGTTAGTAACTATTTTTTCTAAAGATAAATTATTATTTTGTAAAATATTAGTTTGCTTAATTATAATTTGTTCTATTGCTAATTCTTGTTCTTTAACATATTTAGTATATTTCTTTTTTCTAATTTTTTCTCTTTTATTAGCATTACTTTTCTGCCAAGCATCCATAAGCATTGGTAAAAATAAACCTGTTAGCAACATAACTCCAAAAATTACAAATTCCAATATCAAAGAAAAAGCGTCACTTTGCCCATTTATAAAACTTCTTATTGTATTTATTAAAGTAATACCTGAAGTAAGTGTCAAAATAGCTGATGAACCAACTGTAAAAATTACTGGTACCTTTTCATAATGTTCCTTAGTAGGTGGTTCATCAAACTCTACAACCACTTCTTCTACTTCTTGTTTTAAGTGTGGAGTATGAACAAAAAGTTGACTATCAGTATATAACTTAACTTTCTTTTCTAAATCATTAACTGGTGTAATAGTGGGTGGTACTTCATTTGATGTTCCATCGACACTAGAAAAACCACTTATTGATATTTTTCTATCAAATGGGTCAATAAGAACAAAACTTTTCATAAAAATAATCTTAATACCCTTAATAAAAATTACATCTCCAGCTCTTAACTTTTCATTACTATAAACAAAAGAATTCAAATAAGAAGAAGAAACAACTGAATCACATCTACTAACATAAAAATTATTTCCATCACTTTTAATTAATACAGATAAATTATTAGTATCTAAAATTCTAACATTACAATCACTAGCACTACCTATTTTTATCTCTTGTAATCCTAATATACTATACTTTAAACAATCAACAAAATCTGCAACCGCATAAACTGTAACTGATTTAACCATATCTACAAATCTAATATCAAAAGACATATTCTCTTGTAATTCTACAAATGGTCTTGCACTTCCATTATAATTTATATTTAATCTATTTTCTTTTGATACTACCCATTTTCCATTGGAAGCTAAAATATTTAAAGTTTCAGAATAAAAAGAATTATCAACATATAAATCAAAATTAATTGTAAATGTTCCAAGAACTTTACTTGGCATTGAAAAATATTTTATTTCTCTATCGTCACATACTAATAATTTCACTTTTTATCCCTTCTTACTATCTCATAATTAAAGTATACTAAAAACCAAAAACATCGTCAAGATTGTCTTTGGTATCTAAATCATTATATATGAAAAATTTTTTTTCAATTTTTTTTAAAATTTTGTTGACACCCTTATAGTTTTATGATAATATGAAGATGTCATAAGATATATGATATGTTAATTTATATTAATTTATAGATTAACGATGGTTTTTGTTCTTATGATTGTTGGTTTAATACTTCGACGCCGCAATTTTAATTGCTTTATTAGGTTCTAATCAAACTAGGTGTACACTGTTTATTTAGTCGAGGTATTAAAAGTGAGAGATGGACTCATTCGGATATTTAACAGCCTATAACTGTTATAAATCTTATAGTAAAAACTCGTAGCATTGTAAAGAATAGCTAACTTTATGAAGGCTTTAGAAAATTTAGTTTTTAGTGGAAAGCGTGATTAACTTTCTGCTTTTTTATTTGTCACAATTTAATTAATAATAAAGCTCTATATATTTAAAAACAAAGAAAGACCCAAAATAATAAATTATATAAAATCAAAAATCAAGACCTAAAAAAATAGATTATATCAACAAATCTATTTTTAAAACATATCATTTAAATCATTTATTTTTTCTTCTTCTAATGTATCATCATAATTATTTTCACTTGATACAATTTCATCATAATTAGAATCCTCAAAAGATTCATCAAAATTTTCAGTTTTTGGTAAATTAATTATATCATCAACATTAATATTCATAATATCTAAATTATTATCATTAAAATATTGAAATATTTTTTTTACTTCATCAGGTAAAGAATCATCTATAATTAATTTCCCAGAAGAATCAATATACTTTGCTATTTCAGCTTTAGCTTTTTCATTAAGTTCAAACATAGTTACTTCTTTCAAATACTATAATCTTTATTATTTGGTTCAACCTTTGTTCTATTAGAATCAACAGTTGATGTTGAAGATGCTGCCTTAGAAGTAGCATCAGATACTGAAGTTTTGGAACCACCAGCTTTTGCTGCTACAGCTTGAGCATTTACTCTTTCCATTTCTTCAACTGCATATGCAATTTTATCAACAGTATCTAATATTAGTCCATAATTACTTATTTCTTCATTTATATCTTTAATTGAATTAAAATAGAAATACTTAGCTTGATTTCCATTCCAATATGGACCATTCGCGTCTCCCTTCATCATTTCTTGAATATGCATACTAAAACTTTCAATTCCAGCAGCTATATTTTTTAAAGGTTCATCAGCTTGTCTTATAGAATTTTTTAATTCTTGTATTCTTGCACCTTGAGTATTTCCTGCCATAATTTATCCTCCATTCTAATTAATTTCCTAAGTTTTGGTTTAATTTTTCTATACTGTCTTTAACCATATAATATGTATCAAAACTCTTTTGAAAATCATTTCTTCTGCTACGAACAGAATCTATTTGATTTTGACATTTTCTTACTGCTCTACTACAACCATCTATTAAATTTTGACCATGAAGATGAGCTTTAGATTTACTCAAAGCAGCCTTTACATCCTTAAATCCTTGAATTATCTTACGATAATCATTCATAATGTTATTGTAGCATTCATTAGCCTTTGCATCATTAATATCAATACTTCCTGAATTAACACTTTCAGATACTTTACTAATTTTATATTGATTTAAACTACTAGCCTCTTTAGCTGTAATCATTTTAGAACGTTTTGCCATTCTTAAATTCTCCTTTCTATTATAAACCAATAATAACATATACCCACAAACTCAGTCAATTAAAACAAAATTAAAACTGTTAAAAACTGTAAAAAACTGTAAAAAAAAATTAAAAACATTTTATTATTTTTAATCTTTAAAAATTATTTACATTATGATAAATATCTGTTACATCATCAATATCAATAAGCATATTATATAATTTATTAAATACTTCTAAATCTTCTTTTTCTAAAGTAACCTTATCTTTAGCATACATTCCCTCTTCATCTATATTATATGAAACATTAGGAATATACTTTTCAACAATATCTTTGACTTGATTATGATAAGTTGGATTAACTCCAATAACCAGTTCATCTTCATCTTCATCAAAAACAATTGGTTCAATTCCTTGTTCTAATAATTCATTAAATATTTCTTCTTCCTTATCTTTTTTAAAACTTAGAAAAGCTAAATAATCATAATTATAAGAAACAGAATTATTTACCCCTAAACTTTTATGAACTTTATTAAATGCCGCTCTTACCATACCAACTGTTCGATTAACATTATCAGTTAAAGTTCTAATTATTAAAGTTGAAGCTCCTGGTCCAAATCCTTCATATGTAACAACTTCATAATCTTCTCCTGAGGCTCCTTTTGCTTTATCAATAGCTCTTTTAATAATATCTGATGGCACTTGTTCTTTTTTAGCTTTTTCCACCATTCTTTTTAAATCACTATTACTCTCTATTTCTGGAACACCCCTCTTAGCTGCTAAATAAATTTCTTTAGCATAATTACTGTATAATTTAGCTTTAATTGCTCCATTCTTTTGAATACTTGCTTTTCTAACTTCATATGCTCTACCAAATAATTGTAAATTTAATTTCACGTTTATAACCTCCTTTAAGCAATAATATTCATTAATAAAACTATTATTATGCCTAATATCATACCATAAATTATCTCTTTTTGCTTACGATAATTAAATATTTCTCTTAATAATTCAAATAATGCTATATATAAAATCATTCCAAAAGATAAACACATCAAAAATAACATAACTACATTACTAATCCTAATATTAAATAAAACAATAAATAATGGAGCTATAAAACTTGATAAAACTAATAATAACATTATTAATTTACTTTTCTTGTTATTATCTATACTACTAGCTATTTGAGTTCCTAAAGGAAAATTATGTAACCCCACTCCTATAGCCATTAAAAGTCCTCCTGTAATACTTTCAAGTCCAATAATATATATGGAAATACCCTCTATTAAATTATGAATTAACAAAGATACTGTTGTAATAATTCCAATGTGAAATAAATGTCCTTGATGTTCTTTTATGTTCTTTTCATTTTGTTTATGATGATGATTATGATGTGGAACAAAAATATCTAATACTTTTAAGATACCTATTCCAAGAAAAGAAACTAATATAACAAATAAGATTTTGTATCCCCGAGCCCAATCTATAACAAGAACACTTTCAATAATTTCTTGTAATAAATCTAAAAAAACAATTCCAATCATCACAATAAAAGCCATACTTGTAGAAATAATGGCTAATTGTTTTTTGGTTTTAATATGTTCAACCAAGAAAAAAGAAGCAAGGAAAAAAAGTCCTGATATAATTGGAAAAACAAGCGCTAAAAAACTCATACTTTTCTCCTTTAGTTAGATGGAGAAGCAACTATAGAAAGTTTCCCTGAAAAGTTTCCACTAGTCAAATAAATTTGATTAACTAAAGGGTCATTTTCTAGCCACACATAAAATACTAAACTATCAGTTGCCGAAATATTTAAAGGAAGAGCACTTTTTTCATCTATTAATGTTTTTTCTAAGCCTGTTACTTGATCTCTATTAACATCTCCATCACTACTTTGCTCTGAACCAGCTACATTTGAAAAGTCTCCTGTATATTCTTTTTTATCCCCACTAGGATTTACAACTAATTTCCATTTAAAATACTTGCTTGATAAATTTTTAGTCATTGACATATTTACTAATTTAACTGTATATTTGGCATTTAAAGTAGAAGTACCATTATTAGTCACTGAAAATTCAACTTTTTGAGCTTCTGTATCAACATTTTCTTTTTCAATTAATTGCATCGAAGTTGCATTAATTATACTAGTATTCTCCAAAGTTGATGTAACATTTAAATTACCTGCACTAGCCTCTGGCGTCTTTGCTTGTCCCTTAATTGTTAAAGTAAAATAAGCATAAGATACACTTGCAGCTAAAACAATTAATGATAAGACTAATAACCATGAAGTAACTAATAATTTTTTAGCATTTGTTTTTTTCATTTCCTACCTCCAATTTTTCAATCACTTTTATTAATTATACAAAATATTTTTCTTAATCTCAATCCTATTCTGGATTAAAAGCCACAACATCAAGTCTATTATCATTTTTTATAAGTGTTACAGTCCCACTATCATCATAACCTAAATTACTATCATATTGAAAACTAAGATTTACTTCATATGCTTCTACTTCACTATCATCTAACATTTTATATTTAGTCTCTCTTATATTATCAACAGTTATTTCTGATACAACAGGTAAACTTTGTTTTCTTTTATTATCCAGATTATTTTCAACTGTTTTATATATTGTATCAGTTGCCACTGATTGAAAAGACTCCCTAGCCCCTTCATAAACAAAATCTAATCCCCCAATATCATATTTACTTATCTTATTATCAATCGTATATAAATCAATAATAAACAATTTACTTACCAATTTAGCATATTCTTCTAAAGATATATCTTCACTATTTAATAATTCTTTTAATTCTTCATAATTTTCTTTATATAACTCTGTATCTCGGTCTTTCAATTTATAGCCATACTCATCTATTTGATTAGTTATTTTAACTTCTGGTTCTAAAGAAACTTCATTATTATTTTTATTAAAAAACAAAAAATAACTACTTATTCCACCAGCTAATAAAACAACTAATATTATTACTATAATAATAATCTTTTTCTTTTTTTTCATATCTTAACCGACTTTCTATTCTAAAGCAATTTAATTATAACACAGCAATTAGAGTTTGCAAAGTCTTATTTTTTACCCTAAAATAAAATCTTAGCAATCATTTTTACATATATACAAATACTTTCTAAATCTTCATTAATTTCTTTCCGAAAATAACTAATTATTATATTAATAATACCATTAGTAAAAAATATAACATCTAACTCTCTAGCATTAGGTAAATCTTTAATTAATTTAGAAATAATCATCTTTTTTAAACGATTCATAAATATTAAAGGGTCATCTGATACTAATATTTGTGAATAAATTTTTTCATTAGTTTTTAAATAATCAAATATATCATCTAAATATTTCCCTGGTTCATCATTTTTACTTAAAAATAATGTTTCTAAAAGTTCATCTTCAATACTTTCAGCAACTTCATATATATTTTCATAATGGGAATAAAAAGCCCCTCTAGTTATGCCAATTCTGTTAACTAACTCTGTTACAGTAATTTTCTTTATTTCTTTTTTTTCTTCTAATAATTCGGCAAATGTTTTTTTTATTAAAGTTTCCGTTTTCCAAGAAGAATTATTTACACCTTTTAATTTCATTTAATATTCACCATCATAATTTTAACAAATTTATCTAATATGTGCAAATTTTAACAATTGCTTAATATTTGTTATTAAATATTTTTTCTTTTAGTCGTAAGATATACTAGTTGTGTTTTTAGAAAGGATTAGATATTTATGAAAAAAATAACTGATTTTATTGTTGATAAGCGCTTGTTTATTTTTATCTTAGTTTTAGGCTTAACTATTCTTTCATTTTTCTTAATTTCTAAAGTAGAAGTTAAAAGAGAGATTATCGAATATTTACCAGATAATTCTAAAGTTAAAATTGGCTATGATATTATGGAAGATGAATTTACTACTAATACTAGTACTTTAAATATTATGTTAGAAAATTTAAATAGTGATGACAAAGCAAGAATTTATGAAGAATTAACTAAAAAGTCAAATGTTAAAGAAGTTTTATATGATAGCAGCGAAACTTATAATAAAGATAATTATACTTTATATATTATTAATTTAAATGTTAATAAAGATTCTAATGAAGCCAAAGAATTTTATAATAATATTATTAAAGAATATCAAGATTATAATATTAAAACTAGTGGTGAAGTCTCATCTTTATATAAAACTGTCTTACCCTTATGGATAGTTGTATTAGCTATTTGTTGTGCCTTAGTAATATTACTTATTATGTGTGATTCATATATAGAACCATTTCTTTTCTTACTAGCTATTGGAATGGGAGTATTTTTAAATAAAGGAACAAATATTATCTTTAATAATATCTCAAGTATTACAAATTCCATTACATCTATCTTACAACTTGCTCTTTCAATGGACTATTCTATCATGCTGATAAATCGTTATAGACAAGAAAAAGAGAAAGATAAAAACAATGTAAGCGCCATGAAAAAAGCATTATATAAATCTTTTTCATCAATATCTAGTAGCTCCCTTACCACCATTGTTGGCCTACTTGCTTTAGTATTTATGAGCTTTAAAATTGGTAAAGACTTAGGCTTAGTCTTAGCTAAAGGAGTTCTATTTAGTCTCTTTACTATCTTTACTTGTCTTCCTTTTCTTATCTTAAGTTTTGATAAATTAATAACTAAAACCCATAAAAAAGCTCCTAATATTAAACTAAATAAATTAGGAAACTTTGCTTTTAAACATTCTAAATTAGGTATAGTATGTTTTCTAATAATTTTTATTACTAGTCTTTTTCTAAAAGGAAACTTAAATATTTTATATACTGATATAGATTCTGATGATGTTGCAAAACATTTTAATTTAAATAATCAAATGGCTATTGTTTATAAAAAAGATTATGAAGATAAGCTAGCAAAGTATAGTAAAGAATTAGAAAAAGATGAAAAAATAACTGATGTTTTAGGTTATGGAAATACGATTAATGAACCCCTTTTATATCAAAATATTAACTCTAAATTAACAAGCCTTAAAAGTGATACCACCATTAAAGAATATCTTTTAAAAATAATCTATTATAAGTATTATAATAAGGAAATACCAAACATGACTTTTAATGATTTTCTTACCTTCCTTAAAAATGATGTTTATAACAATCCTGATTTAGAAAGTCATATAACTAATGATATTAAAGAAAATGTTTCTAAACTAGAACAATTTACTAATTTAAATAATATTTATAAATTAAGAAATGCAAGTGATATTTCTTCAATGTTAGGAATTGATATTAATAAAACCAATGAATTATTAATTTACTATAATTCTCTTACAAGTAATAATACCTTAACTATTAAACAATTTCTTGATTTTACAAATAATTATTTATTAAAAAGTGAATATAAAAACAATCTATCAAATGACCAAATTGCTAAACTAAATACTTTAAATAAATTTGCTAATACAAATATTTTACAAAAAGAATTATCAGTAGAAGATATGGCTAGTTTATTTAGTATGGATAAACAAAGTGTTAAAGGAATATATGATTTAAATAAAAGCTTAAAAGCTCCAACTACTAAAATGACTATTAATACTTTTGCAAATTTTATTAATACTAAACTAATTAATAATAAAGAATATCAAGCCCTTATTGCCAAAGAAAAAGACAAACTAAATTTATTAAATACCTTTAGCCAAACAGACTTTATTAATCAAAAATTAAACTATGAAAAAATGAGTCAAATATTTAACTTAGATAAAGATTTAGTTTTTAAATTATATTCAGAAACTACTAACAATGAAAATATTACAATGACTATAAAAGATTTTGTAAATAACATAACTATTTTAAAAAATAATCATTTAATTACCGAAGATATTTCTAATTTAGAAAATATTCCACCTATTCTTTTAAATAGTGATAAAGAATTTGATTCTAAAACTCTATCTACTACCCTAAATCTTGATGAAACTCTAATTACTAACTTATATAAATTAATCTATTTTTATAACAACCAAGATAAAATTCTTCTTTCACCATATGAATTTGTTACCAAAACTAAAGATATAGTAAATAATCCATCACTAACTTTGATATATCAAATCATGGATAGTAGCTTAAGATGTCAAGAATATTTAAGTAGTGAACTTGCCAAAATGTTAGAATTAGATGAAACTACTGTCTCTAATATCTATACTTTATATGTTATTGAAAAAGATAATACATTACTTACTCCCCTATCCTTTACTCAAGTTATTTTAAATCAACAAGAAAATCCCCTACTAAAAAATAGTCTCAATAAAGAAACATTAAAGAATGTAGAATTAATAAATACTATTATGAAAAGTGTTATAAATAATACTTCATATACTAGTAATAGTTTAGCTAATCTCTTAGGAATAGATAAAAATAATATGCAATTATTATATTCATTAAATAAAATCAATTATCAAGGTCAAAAAATTAATTTAACTTACCAAGATTTTATTACTTTTCTTTTAAATGATGTTGTAACTAAAGAAGAATATCAAAATGAATTTAAAAGTGAAGAGATAACTAAAATTAAAACAATTAATAAAATTATTAACAATACTATAAACAATGTTACTTACACTAAAGATGAATTAATTGCGATTATTAAAATCTTAGATAAAAGTATTGATGATAACTTAATTGACTTATTATATACTTATTATGGCAGTAATAATGATTATAATGAAAATTGGACCTTAACTTTAGAACAGTTTATTAATTATTTAAATGATGACATCTTAAAAGATTCTCGTTTTGATGATTTTATAGATGATGACATGAAAGAAAAAATAATTGATGCCAAAACAACAATAACTGATGCTAAAAATGAATTAATTGGTAATAATTATGGAAGAATTGTTTTAAATACTAAATATGATTTAGAAAACAAAGAATCACTAGATTTCATTGATAAAATATATCAAGATTTAGATGTTTCTAATACTGATGATATATTTATTGTTGGAAATACACCTATGGCTTATAATTTAGATAAAACTTTTGATAGTGAATTTAATTTTATAACCATTCTTACTATTATCTTTATCTTTGTTATTGTAGCTATTACTTTTAAATCTTTTATTATTCCAGCTATTCTTGTTCTAATTATTGAAACCTCAGTTTACATTACCATGGGTATCTTATCAATTGAAAGTGGTCAAACATACTTTATTGCTATTTTAATTGTTCAAAGTATTCTAATGGGTTCAACTATTGATTATGCTATCTTATTTACTTCTTACTATTTAGAAAATCGTCAAAAAGATAATATTAAAAATGCTTTAATTAATTCTTATAATAATTCTATTAATACAATAATTACCAGTGCTTCAATTCTTTCCATCGTTACTTTAATTATTGGTCATTTAAGTACTGATACTGCTTCTAAAATATGCCAAACAATTTCTAAAGGAACAATCTGTTCAACTATCCTAATAATTCTATTTCTTCCCGCATTTCTAACTATTTTTGATAAAATAATTACTAAAAAAGATAAGGTGTTTAAAAATCATTAACCCTTATCTTTATTTTGTGTTAGAATTTTTTTTATTTTTTCTTGTTCTTGTTTTCTTAGGCTTAGTATTTTCACTTTTTTCTTCTTTAATCTTAGCAGGTAATTCCATTTTGCTATCCATACTTACACTTACTATTTTAACTTTTCTTTCAAATGGTGCTCCCTCATTACTTCTATTTAATTTATATTTAGCTTTTAAATTTTCTTTAATCTCTTGTTTTTTCTTTTCTTCTTCAATTTTTTGTTCTTCTTCTTTTTTATTAATCTCATTAACACTGTCATTAATATTCTTTAATTTAAATAATTTTAAAACATCTTTGATAATAATTATTAAAGCAGGAATAACAACAACAACTAACCAACCACCTTTAGTAGCTAAAAAACTTTGAACACGTCCTAATTGAGGAATCTTTAAAATTACTTTTCCTAAAATATTTTGATATTCAGCTGGACGAGCATCAGGACTTAAATTATTATCCCCTTTAGTATAATATACCCGACCTTTATCTGGTGTATCTTCAATTTTTATAACTCTGTGAGTAATAGTCATTCCTTTAGACAAAGAAGATGTAGAAATAAAAGTTATTATATCTCCCTCTTTAATATCATCAGGACTATTTACATTAGTATCAACAATTACATCATAAATCTTTAAATTAGGCTCCATACTAGGAGATACTATAGTATACAAACCAAAAGCTGGCTTATAATTATCTCCTTTAGAAGCATATATTTTAGTTGAAATAAAATAATATAAAAGTAATCCAGCAATTATCAATAATAATACAAAAAAAGTCCACGATAACACTGTTGAAATAAATTTGCAAACTTCTTTAAATCTATTATATTTATCGTGTTTTTTCATATGAATTCCTCTCTATTCTTAATCTAAATTTATTATAACCAAAATATATAAAAAATACAAGGTAGAATACAAATTCCTAACGTAAAATTAAGTAAAATATTCTTTTTATTATTTTATATCTATTAAAATTAAACTTTATTTATTGGCAATTTTTTTATCGCAAATAAATGCTTCTGAATAATTATCATAAATTTCATGCTTTTCCAAACCTCATTTCATCTTACTAATTAAATTATACTATATGATTAAAATTTTTTCCTATATTTTAAATGTTCATAAGGGATGTTATAAAAATTTTTACTAAAACAAGACCATTTTATTTTATAAATCATCTGTAAAATAACTGCCAATTTGCATTTTTAGACATATTATGCTATAATTATCCAAATCAAGGGGGTTATTTTTATGGATATAATTATCCAATTTAAAAAAAGAAAAATAAGAGAAATATGCTTTTGGGCTCTTTTAGCTATTACAACATTCTTCTTTTGGAATTTTGAATCTTATGCTGCGACTGCCAACTATTATCTTCAAAATAGTTTAATTGAAGTTGTTGAAGATAAAAATTATGTACCACTTCTCTACTCATTAAAAGATGAAGATATAAACTTAGCAGGAACTTATAATCTAACTTTAATAAATGAAACATACCGTCAAGAAAACTATAAATTATATTTAGCTATTTCTAAAACCACTAATCAAGAACATTTAAAGATTGATTTGAATGGTATTAAATATCTTAATAAATTATATCAATATGAAGATGATAATTATCGTTATTACTTATTAGATACTAATACATTAACTGCTGAACAAAAACTATATCAATTTAAATTATGGAACGATATAAGTGCAAGAAAAAATGAGCCTATCCTCTTCTATTTTAAAGTTGAAAAGGCAAGTTTATCTTAATTTATAAAAGTGAAGAATATCTAAAACGTCTTCTCTTTTTTCTTGTTTTTTTAAGTATTAAAGTTTATACTTTCATTAAGGAAGTGAAAACATATGACTTTATTCATTATTTTATTAATACTTTTAATACCTATTATAATTCAAATTAATTTTTTTAAATGCTACAATAATTTAAAAAATTTAAATATAACTAAAGATACTATGGGACAAGAAGTAATCAAAAATATTTTAGAAAAAAATCATCTTAAAGATACATATGTTGTTATAACTAAAGGATTTATGAATAATTATTATGATTCTAAAAGAAATGTTATAAGGTTAAGTAAAGAAATATTTGAAAGTGATAATTTAGCTTCTTTAATAATTGCTAGTTTCTTAGGATACAAAACAGTTAGTTTAGAAAAAAACAATTTAGGAAAAGTTAAAAAATCTTTCATGCCTGTTATTGGATTACTTTGTTTATTAAGTTACATCATTACTCTTTATGGTATTTTTGAACAAAGTCTAAATATTATAGTTATTGGCCTAGGAATTTTAGTTTTTATTATTTTCTATAATTTATTAACAATTAAATTTGAAATATCTATTTGTAAAGACATTTCTCAAGATAAATTATTTAATACTAAAGAAATAAAAGAAGCATCATCTTTAATTAATTCTTTAAAATACATATCTATAACTCTTCCACTACGACCTATAATATGGTTATTTAAAATGTTTAAAACGCACTAAAGACTTTTTCTTTTTCGATATTAAATCATTAAATATTGTATCTATATAATCATTATCTAACGGTATTTTAACAGGTAGAATACCGCTTTTATTTTTCATAAAATCATATTCTAAAAAATAACCAGCATTGTGATGAATAATACTTATAAAAGAATATCCCCTAGAATAAATTAAAGAATCATCTACCAATTCTTCATATTTATAGTAATCCATATTAGTTGAATATTTTTTAACTAAATTATTTTCTTCATATATTAGATTAGTAAACTTATTATTTTGAAAAATAAATTTAATTAACAAATTAGTCATATCATTTTGATATATTAAAATATTATCATAGCCAATTTTTAAATAATACTTATCTTTCAATGTATCAATAAGTACTCCATCTTCCATTGTTAAATAATCATAACTACCACTTAATATTTTAGACAAATTAAGTTGCAAAAAATATTTATAAAAATTCTCATTAAACTTATCTACAACATTTTTTTTCTTAAGCAAATACATTAAACTATTTATTATATCATCATAATTTTTCATAATAAATTATATGAAATATTTAATTTAATTATGACTAATCTTCACTTTCCATTTCAAATAAAATATCACGTAATTCCATAGCTCTTTCAAAATCTAAATTTTTAGCAGCTAACTTCATTTCTTCTTCAATATTTAATTTTAATTTTTCTTTATCTTTCTTAGATATTTTAGTCTTTTCTTTCTTATCTTTAACTTCATTTGTTACAACATCATGAATATCTTTAATAATAGTCATTGGTTCAATATGATGGACTAAATTATATTCTTCTTGGATTTTTCTTCTTCTTTTTGTCTCTTTAATAGCTTCTTCCATTGCTTCACTTATATCATCGGCATACATAATAACATGCCCATTTTTATTTCTAGCACACCTTCCAATTGTTTGAATTAAACTACGACTACTTCTTAAAAATCCTTGTTTATCGGCATCTAAAATACAAATCAAACTAACTTCTGGAATATCAATTCCCTCTCTTAATAAATTAATTCCCACTACTACATCATATATACCTACTCGTAAATCATGTATAATCTTTAATCTTTCTAAAGTTTTTATTTCATTATGAAGATAAGCAACTTTAATATTTACTTCTTTTAAATAATTAGTAAGTTCTTCACTCATTCTAATTGTTAAAGTAGTTATTAACACTCTTTCATTTTTAGCTTTTCTTTTTCTTATTTCTTCAATAATATCATCTATTTGTCCTTCGGTATTTTTAACTTCAATAGTTGGGTCTAATAATCCAGTTGGCCTGATAATTTGTTCAATATAATGATTATTAGTATGTTCTAATTCATAATCTCCAGGTGTAGCTGAAACATAAATTACTTGATTAATTTTTTCTTCAAATTCACTAAATTTTAAAGGACGATTATCTAAAGCACTTGGAAGTCTAAAACCATAATCAACTAAAGTAGTCTTACGCATTCTATCTCCATTATACATTCCTCTTATTTGTGGAAGAGTAACATGAGATTCATCAATAACTAATAAAAAATCTTTAGGAAAAAAATCAATAAGACAAGTTGGTGTTTCTCCCTCACCTCTTAAAGCTAAATGACGTGAATAATTTTCAATTCCACTACAAAAACCCGTTTCCCGAAGCATTTCTAAATCATAATTAGTTCTTTCTCTTAAACGTTGTTCTTCTAGTAATTTATTGTTATCTTTTAATTCTTTTAAACGATTTTCTAATTCTTCTTCTATTCTTTTAATAGCTTCTTTTAACTTAGCTTCACTAGTAACAAAATGACTAGCTGGAAATATTGTAATATTTTTAATACTTTTACTAATTGCTCCTGTCACTGGGTCAAATAAACAAATTTGTTCAATTTCATCACCAAAAAGAGAAACTCTTATTCCACTAGCATGTTCATTAACTGGTATAACATCAATAATATCTCCTCTACTCCTAAAAGTTCCTCGATGAAAATCTAAATCATTACGTTCATAAGTCATATCAATTAATTTATTAATAATTGTATTTCTTTTTATATTTTGCCCTACTGTTAAAATTAACATATTATTTATATATTCTTCTTTTTCACCAATTCCATAAATACAAGAAACTGATGCAACCACAATGGTATCAGGATTATTTATTAAAGATGAAGTTGCACTATGTCTTAATTCATCTATTTCATCATTAATAGAAGAATCTTTTTCAATGTAAGTATCAGTTGATGGAACATAAGCTTCTGGTTGATAATAATCATAATATGATACAAAATATTCGACATGATTATTGGGAAATAACTCTTTAAACTCAGCATATAGTTGTCCTGCAAGTGTTTTATTATGAGCTAAAACTAGTGTCGGTTTATTAACACTCGCGATAACATTTGCTATTGTAAAAGTTTTACCAGTACCTGTTGCACCAAGTAAAACTTGTTCTTTTTTACCTTCTTTAATACCCTCAACTAATTTTTCAATTGCTTCTGGTTGGTCCCCATTAGGCTTGTACTTTGAAACTAAATCAAACATCAAAATTCCTCCTTACTATTATCTTGTTCAATCTTTTCTATAATATCATAATTTACAAATTTTTTAAATTATATCAGTGCATAAGTGTCGTATATTATATTAATAAAATTACTTATAACTATTAAAAATACCAGAATTATCTGCTGGTATTCAAACTTATATCAATCAATTTAATTGTATAAAAGAAAATAAGCTAGTTTTAGAATAATAAATTATTCTTTTATATGAGGATTAGCGGCATAATATAAACTTTTTCGCAACATAATATCATTTTCTGCTAAGCGGGCTTTTATTTTACTATCAAGTTCTGCCATACTTCTTGCATAGTCAATTCTTGATATTATATGTAAAATATAAGAATCAACCATAGATAAATTTTTATAATTATCTTCTTTCTGTTCCTCTTCTACTTTTTTTCTTAATTCTTTACTTGAAACGTAACTAAAATATTGTATTTGTTCTTTGGCAAATTTAAGTTCTTCAGTGGATAACTTGTTTAACATTAATTTATCTATTGATTGCTTTTCCATAAAATCAAAGACTTCCATGTATTCTTCTTTAGAAATTTTATCTGTTCCATATATTTTAAATAGTCCTAACATTCTAATTTGACTTTTATATGCTCTTATCTCATCTAATTCGTCTAAACTCAACTCTTCTACTGTTTTAGAACTTAATTCCTGTATTCTTGTTTTTTGAAATTTTGGTACATATGACAACCATTTTATCCATTCTATATATGGGTCAACATTTCCCATAACTTCTCCATGAATTACTTTAACACCACTACCAGCCATAACAATAGCCATCTCTCTATTAAAATTCATATAATCTCGCCTTTTTGCCTTTCTATTTTTCTAAATTATCATAACTATTTAGTATTATTAATTTTTTATTTAAATCTTCTAATTCTTTTATAGATTTATCATTTGCTAATATTTTCATTTGCCTAATAGCTGAATTATTAAGCTTTAAAAGTCTTTCTTTTTGTGGTACACCATCATTAATAAGTTCAGCATTTGTATTTTCTAAATTACATAAAATAAGCAAATGTTTTAAATCTGTATAATCTCGAATATTTCCTTCAATATTAGGATTTTTACCACGCCATTCTTTTGCAGTCATTCCAAATAAGGCAACATTTAAAACGTCAGCTTCTTCAGCATACACATATTGCTTTTGTTTTTCAGTTAATTTAGGAATAATATTT
Source organism: uncultured Bacilli bacterium (assembly GCA_947631205.1). Lineage (GTDB taxonomy): Bacteria > Bacillota_I > Bacilli_A > RF39 > UBA660 > Ventrenecus. The sequence continues at coordinate 33,456 of CANRKL010000008.1, forward strand.
TCTTTAATTGAATGAGTATGAATATGATAATTAGATTTAGCAAGCATTCTACTAGCTGTCCAATCAACTTTATATTGATATGCTTCATTCCTTTTTAATCTTTCAAATTCTTGAATAACATACAATTTAAATTCTAGAGATGACCAACTTGCAAATTCTAAAGCTATATCACTACAAGCATACATTCCACCATTATTACCTGATTTAGATATTATTCCAATTGCATTAGTTTCCTTAATCCATTTTTGTGGCGATATAAACTTATTACTACCAGCCATACTTTCAAAGGTGTCGAATTCGACACTTTTGAAATTCTCGTTATTTAATTTTTCCCACAATCCTAAATAAGCTATGACATCTTTATTACGCATCCAGTTTTGAATAGGGTATCTTGGGTCGTCTTCATCAGCATACCTAGCCAAATCAGTAAGAGAAATATATTCTTTATTTCCTAACTCATAACACTAATTTTATTGTTATTCACATTCATTTCTGATTTTATTATTTCTTTATTCATACAAACCCTCCTTTAGAATACATTAAAATTGTATATAAATAATTCTAACACAAATAAAAACATTTTAAAACCAGAACTATAAAATCTATTAATCCTTTTTTAAAATGTCAGTTTTAATTTACTAGAATATATCTTTGAAAAGGAGGCATAAATCATGTCTAAAATTATATTAATAATAATTCAATAACCATTCTAAAACGTTATAAATTTTAATTCCTTCTTCATTAGCTGATGGTATTTTATCAAGAGTTAAAATTATTTTTTCATAATTATCGTTAATTTTTTGTAAAGGTCTTAGTTCTCTTAATAATGTTTTATTATCTGAAGATTTTAATGTTTCAGCTACTTGAATATATAGTTTTCCTTTATTATTTATAGCAACAAAATCTATTTCATATTCTCCCATTTTTCCAATATAAACATCATATTCTCGTCTTTTAAGTTCTAAATATACAACATTTTCAAGAATATGACCAAAATCGCCAATTTTTCTTCCTAAAATAAAATATCTTAATCCTAAATCAGAAACATAATATTTTTCTCCAGTTTTTAAGTAATTTTTCCCTTTTATATCATATCTCGTAGCTTTATATAGAAAAAAAGATTCAATAAAACTATTAAGATATTTTTCTACTGTTCTAACATTTATTTTTTTACCATCTGATGTCATTGTATTAGCAATATTACTTGTAGATAACAAGTTTCCAATGTTATCCATAGCAAAGTTTGAAATTTTTTTAAGACTATTTTCGTCAGTTATATTTTTTCTTTTCATTACATCTTTTATTATGATGTCATTATAAATATTACTTAAATACATTCCCACATCATCTTCTGTTTCTAATTGTAAAGTATACGGAAATGAACCCAAAGAAATATATTTCTGATATAATTCGTCATTAGTTATATTTTCATTACTTGCAGATTTATATTCTTTAAAAGATAATGGTAACATTTTAATCTCTATGTATCTTCCTGATAAAAGAGTAGACAGTTCACTAGATAGTAAAAAAGCATTGGAACCAGTTATGTATAAATCAACATTCTTATTGATATATAAACTATCTATTGCTTTTTGAAAATCTGTTATTAATTGTACCTCGTCAATAAAAACATAATTTTTTTTCTTTTTATTTAATTTATTATTAATGTAGTCATATAATGACATATAGTCAGTTATAAAATTGTATTTTAAATCCTCAAGATTTATACTTATAATTTGGTCAGTGGATATCTTATTTTGAATTAAATATTTTTTATAAATATCTAATAAAGTAGATTTACCACATCTTCTAATTCCTGTAACAACTTTAATTAAATCCTTATCTTTAAATCTTTTTAAGATATCTAAATATTCATTTCTTTCTATCATAATCTCGCCTCTTTTCAATAAATACATTATACAAAAAATATATATTTTTTGCAAGTTTTTGTATCAGCAATACAATAACTTTTTATAAGTTTAATAAATATTAAATTACAAAACAAAAAAACATTACTTTTTAGTTTATGTAACATTTCAGAAATAACAATACATGAATTTAGGCATAGTTAAGTTTGTTAATTAATAAGGCAGTTAAAAATAATTCGTTTTACATTATTACGTCTAAAAGAATGAGAACTACATTTAAACAATAGTTAAAAGTCATATAAAAACCCTTTAAATAAAGGAATAAATTCAATTCTTTGGAGCTGACTAATTTTAAAACAAACTATTATATTTTTTATCTATAGCTTTTTATGTGTTTTACTACTAAATAACTAAATATTATCATAATGAGTCCACATTCTAATAATATGAATTTCTTTTTTTCTTCATCTACTTCATAAACAATTCGATGTTGTCTATTAATTCTTCTAGAATAAAGTCCTGATAATTCACCAGTTAATTTTTCATATGATGGTGGATAACAAAAAAGATTTTCCATCATTAGATTTAATATATTTTTGCTGTGTATTAGATTTGAGGTGATGGAGTAAAATTATAGTCGGAATAAACATCATATATATTAACTGGAAAG
>CANRKL010000009.1 GCA_947631205.1 uncultured Bacilli bacterium
TTATTAAATACCCCCCCCCCAGCGCATATTACACCAAGGGCTACCGCAAAAGTCATAAGTTTCTTTTTATTATTTTTTTCTTTAAATTTGTCTATTCTCATGACTTTCCTCTCTTTCTATTATCTACATCATATCATAATTTTTTTTTATTTTAAAGTGCTAAATTTTCTTGATTTTGCCAATTTTCTATTTTCTGTATCTTTATTTTTTACAAAAATCAACGAATTTTTTAAATCTTCATTTTTTTCTTTACTTTTATATATTTTTTTTTATACGATAGTCATCGATACATCTAATTAACGTTAGGGTGCTCCAATCTATTTTTTATTAAAAGAATAAGGAGGAGATGTATATGAAAAAAGAAGATAATAAAGATAAGCAATTGTTTATCATCACATAATATTACTTTTTTTAGTAATATATATGTTACTTATTTTTAAGTAGCTAAAAAAATCGCACTAACGTTCAAGACGTTAGTGCTCTAACCAAACGGAGCACCTACCTTGTTTCAAATTAGGTGTATCCTTTTTATTTTATGAAAATTTCTTTCATTACATACATTCTACCATTATTATTTCTTATTTTCAATCTCTTTCTTACTCTATTATAAATGGATTACTAGAACTTCCGTAATCGCTATCAGTTTTATTTTGTATTTTAACAGAAGACTTTAAATAAGCAGTAGGACGAACGGCATGAGCACCGCTGGCACTATAAGAACTCAGACCACCACTACTAAAAAGATATAACGCATTGCAAGCCTCCGTCGAAGCAGGGACAGGTGTTATGGTCCATTGCGTACTTGAGCTATCTATTAACCAATCATTTCCTTTACAATCAGGACTGCTATCTATCCAATTGTATATACTTTTAGCTAAACATTCTGTTCTTTCACTACCTCCAACAGCATACCCATAATCTGACGGATACATGAGCCCTATAAATCCATCCCATGTTGTACGTCTTTCTACTGGGTCATTACAATTTCTTCCTCCACTACTTGCACATTGTTCTTTTCCATTATAATTACTTCTCTCTGCTTGATAAATATAACTTGACGTTATTTTACTACTACTATATACTTCTCCAACTGTTCCCGTATTCCATCTTACTCTCGCTAATTTGTTTCTTGCTTCTTTGGTAAGACCCGTACTACTAAAATCACATGGTTTTTGACCATTATCATACCTATAATAACATTGACCACTCGTTTTATTCCAGTATAGTCCTGAGTTTAAAGTGGTCATTAAGTCAGCCTGACTCCATTCATTCACACCAGAACCATAATTTACAGTACTTGCCGATGAGTCCCAACTCCAATCCCCTATATCTTCTGCTCTAATGATTTTAATTAAATTTTCTATGCTACTTACATCTCCATATTCATCAATTACAGAAATATTTTTCATTGCTCCTATTACTCGCCATAAAATTGGTTTATCTTCAGAATCTCTATCTCCTATATCTATATAATTGTTAGGATTTTTTCCAATATATCTTAAATTTTTATCGCTTGTATCATCATAAGCAAACGTAGAAGGATTCTTTTTCATTAAATCTTCTAATTTGTTTAAGCTATCTTTTTCACTAAAATACAAAGTGCACTTCGTTTTGGTTTTAGTTATATTTAATACTTTAGGAGCCCAAGATATACTGTCCCATTCCACACTTGCCCCATTACTACATTCAGCATGGTCAAATCCTAATTTTTCTGGATTATCTTTCTTGGGCATTTCTGTTAATTGTTCGTTATCCCCTTTATAAAACGCAAAGAAGACATCTCCGCTACCCTCATAGTTCACTGTCCCTTCCATGACTTTGAAACTCACACTTTCTTGGTAGACGGCATAACTTCTATTTATTAAATACCCCCCCCCCAGCGCACATTACGCCAAGGGCTACCGCGAAAGCCACAAGTTTCTTCTTATTATTTTTTTCTTTAAATTTGTCTATTCTCATGACCTCACTCTCTTTCTATTATCTACATCATACCACAAATTCTAAAAAAATTGTAAACTTTTTCAGCACTTAAAAAAATAGTTTAATAAAAAATTTTTTTACAATTTTATCTAAAAAAAATAAGTGTTTGACCACTTATCTTCTAGTTCTTTCTAAACTTACTAAACCATCTATAGGCGCTCTAAATTCAATGTCTTTAGTACTTTTAGAATAAGGATTAATTAAACTAGCTACAACAGCTTCATATCCTTGTTTTTGTAATTTTATAACTTCTTCATTTGTCTTAGCATTAACAAATTCTTCATCTTTAGCCATACCAATTGATTGAACTACACGAGGAATACTATCACCATAACGAGCATTATAACCATTTTGATTTTTATATGCACTCCAAACATCGTTATAAACAGTTACATCATCATTTTCTATATTCACCCATTCACCAATATTAGGCATATCACTTAAAACAATATCACTTTGAGGTAAAGCCTCTTTAAGTTGCATTAATTCTTGTTTATAATTTTTTAACATTTCTCTAGTTTCAGCATTATCAACCACTTTTACAGTACTTTCTTTTAATTCTTCTTTTTCTTCTACAACTTGTTTATTTTCAGTTTCTTTTTCAGTTTCTAAAACCTTTTTTTCAGTCTCTGTTTCTTTAACTTTATTAGTTTCTGTTATTTTTTCAGTCTCTGTTTCTTTAACTTTATTAGTTTCTGTTATTTTTTCAGTCTCTGTTTCTTTAACCTTATTAGTTTCAGTCATTTTTTCAGTTTCTAATGTAGGCATTGTTTGTTGTTCTTCTATTTTAGTTTCAGCTTCTGTTTCTATTTTAGTTTCTGCTTCTGTTTCCTTTAAATCTTTAATATCTTTTAAATTTTCAGTATTAAGACCAGCTAAAGTAGTATCCATCTCTACTTTTATTTTTTTATCACTACCAAGTCCCGCTAAAACAGTTTCTGGTGTTTCACTAATTATTTCAATGACATTTTCTTTAACATTATTATTTTTATTTTTATTTTTTAATACCCCAATACCAAATAATCCCCCTAAAGAAGCCATAACTGTTGCTGAAATACCAGCTATTAAAGCAACTTTTTCCTTTTTATTATCTTTAGTTATAACTTGTCCTTTTTGATATTTATCATTCATTTTTATATTAGACTTTAACTCTTTATATGCTTCACTATAAACTTGATGTTTTTCATTAAATTTAGATGATGATAAATATTTATCATTTAATTTAAAACTCTTCTTATATACTGGGAAAACATAATTTAACTTTTTAGACATTGAATCAATACCATTTACTAATTTATATGTACTAACATCTAAAATTCCTTTAGAATATCCTTTTTTAACTAATTTATCCATTTTAGATTTAGCTTTTTTAGTTTTCTTAATCCAATATTTTATATTTACCGGTATTAAATCTTTTAAATCTTTTTCTTCTAATAATTTTAAATCATTATAGTATTTATTAGATATTTTTAACATTTTTCTTTCAAAATCTTTTTGTTCTTCTAAACTTATTTTTTTAGTTTCAGTTTGTTTTATTTTTTTAGCAATTTTTGGATTTTTATTAATTAAATATTCAATGTAATTAATTTCACTACCTAAACAATTTAATTCGTCCATATAATCGTTTTTAATTCCTTCATTTAATTTAAAATTAATATTTCTAATATTTAATAATAAAGTTTCAATATGAGTTATTACTCTTGAATTAGCGTCATATTTTCCAAACTTAACTAATTTATAATGTCTATCAATATAACGATTATAAAATGTTAATAAACTACTTCTAATATCATTAATTTCATATTCATTTATCATTTCCATAACATTATATTTATCAAAAATGATAGTTGTACTACTGTCTTTGATAATAGACTTATATTCTTCCCCATTTTTATAATAAGTTGTTTTATTATTGATTTTGTTATAAGTCATAATTAATTTATTATTTCTATCAAAGAAATATTTAATTCCATTTCTTTCTTTATTTGTACTAACTTCCATTAATATCTTATTTAATTCTTCCATTATTTCATTATATTTTTCTTGATTTTTCATATTAAAAAATCCCCCTTTTTCATAAACGGCATTTATAATACACTATTTTAAGGCAAATGTCAAATAAAATTTGTTACTAATTATCATCCAAAGAAAAAATCCCCCAAATGAAGGATTATTTATCTTCTAATTTCTTTAAAACAGCTTTAGTTACATCAATAGCTTTCAATCGAACATTTTCCACTGTTTCTTCTAAAACTGGTGTCCCTTTTTCTTTAGCATAATTAACTAATTCCTTAATATTCTTCTCTATTTCTTTAGATTTTTTCTTAGCTATATCTAATACTTTTTCTTTATCTAAGTCTTTTAAAGCATTCTCTATTTCTTCAGTTTTTGTTACTATATATTCTTTAACATCAAGTGCATCTACTTCTTTAGCTTTATTTTTTAATTCAACCATTTTATTTTTTATGTCTTCTCTTGTATCTTTACCTTTTTTAGGTGCAAATAATAATCCTAATCCAGCTCCTAAGGCAACTCCTCCTAATAATGCTGTTGTTTTCTTTTTTCCCACAATAATCATCCTTTCTTAAATTTAATTATACTATATATATTCACCTAAATGCTTAAAAATATAACCTTTTTACATTTTTTGACAAAATTAGTTTAAAAACTTTGTCGATAAGTTTTTCTTGATAATTTTCTAAATTCTTTATACAATATTTTTATCAGAAGGTGGGTATAAAATGATTATTAAAAATAATATTGTTTTTTCTTGTGAAGAACAGTATAATGCAGAGTTAGATGAAATAGATTTAGTAGGCAAAATAATTTATAATAATGAAGAAATAGTTACTCTTCCCCCAATTGTTGGTATGAGTTTTAAAGATTTATCTTGTGGATATTATGATTATGATGATAAATATATTTATTTAATTAGAAACAATGTTATTATTTCTATGTTTGATATAAATAAAAAGGAACTAATAAGTGTTCCTGAAAATATAGTTGATAATTATAGAACTTTTAATAATAATTTAGGATTATAACTATATATTTAATAAATGATAACAATTTATTGATGGTACATTAAATAAACGAATAGATAAATTTTCTGTTCCAATTCCATTTGAAATATATACTTTTGTATCATTTCTAACATAGTAGCCTTTATTATAGACTCCTGTGTTTTCTTTTTTTATTACTCCTCCAATAAATGGAATATTAACTAAACCTCCTAAAGTATGTCCTGCTAAAAAAACATCAGTTTTACCAACAACATCATCTATAACAATAGGTTCATGACTAACAAAAATTTGAAAATTTTCTCTACTAGCAAAAGCTTTTTCATAATTAGGCTTTTCTTTTTTTATAGTATCTATTCCACTTATATAAATTGGCTTATTCCCTTTATAATATATTTCTTCATTAAGACCATTTAACATTGTAAATCCAGCTTCCGTCATTACTGATAAATATTTTTCACTCAATGGTAAATCAGAATCTCCAAAAATAGCATATTTTTTAAAAGTTGATTTTATTTTTTTTAAGGTTTCTTTTAAGAAGTTAAAGTTATCATCTGATAAAGTTATATAACTATCAAATAAATCACCGGTAAATATTACAATATCAGGTTCACAATCATTAATTTTTTCAACTACTTTTTCTAACTCTTTTTCGTTAGTTGTCCTCCCAAAATGAATATCAGAAAATTGAACTATTGTAAATCCATTAAAAGATGAAGGAATTTTAGAACTAGTAATATTATAATCAATTATTTCTAACATCTTTGGTTCAATAAAATGAATCCAACTAAATATTATACAAATTACAATAATAACAATTACAATAGCTTTAATTAAAGGATTAATTTTTCTTTTTATAACAATTTCTTTTTCTTCCATTTGTATGCCCTATAATAAACTACTACCTAATAAAATAACTAAAACTGATAAACCATTATGGACTATATGACAAATCATACTAGTAAATATACTATCTGTTTCCACATAAGCTTTTGCAAAAAAATATCCTAATGCACTATAAGAGAAAATATATAATAATTGCATAACTGATTTAATATCTGTCCAATTTATTATTTCTAAACTAGCTAATAAGTGCATACTTCCAAAAATTAAAGCTGTACATATCATAAATAATTTATCACTATTAAATGCTTCTCTAAAATTTTTTCGAAAAACTAATTCTTCTAATACAGGTCCTAAAAAGACCATGGTAATTATTGAAAAAACTGGTAATTTAGTTAATATCTCTCTATTTTGACTTTCATTTACCGCAATATCTCCTACTAAACTTATAATTAATAAATTTATAACAACCATTGCTAAAAAACCTAAAATCCAATTCTTAAAAGCCTTTTTGAAACAAACTTTCTTATTACTCCAAAAATTTTGCCAATCTTTCTTTAAACTTTTACAATAAATAATTAAAACAATAATTAAATTAATTACATATATAGCTAAATTAGCTATTGTTATATAAATATCATTATCAATATCTTTCAAAAAAATAGCTATAGGCAAACTAACTAAAAATGGAATAATTACTAAATACAATAAAACTATTAATATACTTTTTCCTAATTTTTTAAAATTAATTTTGTTCATTTCTTCACTCCTTTTATAATTCTACTAAAAATATAACATAATTTTAATGAAAAATAAATATTCCTAAAAGAAAAAAGAAAATTATTTTACTCACTTGTAATTTTCTTTTTTAAAACTTTCTTTCTTGTAACTTTTTTCTTATTTTCTAATTCTTTTATAATACTTTGAGCTTTTTGTTTAACATTAGTTGCCGCTTCATATACTCTAGGTAATTCTTTTTCTTGAGCAAGTTCTTCTAAATTTTCACATATATCACAAATATTTTTTAATTTTTCTTTTAGTTTTTTTTGTTCACTTTCATTTGTTAAATTATTTAAATTATTTTTAATAGCTTTTAATTGTTTCATAAATAAATTTTTGGTCTCAACAATATCAATATCTGTTATAGTATTCAAAAGATTATTTAGTGTTTCTCTTAATTTTTCTTTTGCTTCATTACTATCTTTAGGCGCTAGTAAAAGTCCTAACCCTACTCCTATTAAAGCTCCCGTAAAAAAAGAATGAAATTTTGATTCTTTCATTATTTTGAACCTTTCTTCTTTTTAGGAGTTTTTACTTCTACAACTACACTATCATCTTCTTCTTTTTTACTTTTCTTCTTAGGAACAACTAAACTTTTTATCATCCCAATAATTGCTTCTACTACTTTATCAGTTACTAAAACTATTTTATCTGTTGTAGTATCTATAATATGAAATAAATTATCCAAGGCATGAACTTTTTCATTGACATTATCGACTGTTCTTTCTACTTTATCAAGTGTAATTATAAACTTAATAGCTAAAATTATTCCTATTAGTAATATTATAATTAATAATATGTAAACAACTATTGGTAAAAATTCTAATAAAAATTCCATCTATTCTTCCTCCTTTTGTTCTTCATACATTGAGTCTATTAAATCAAATAAATCATTTTCAATAGTATCTTCTTCAACATTTACTTTTTTCTTTGGTTTATCAATTGGCTCTATTTCTTGTTCTTCATTTACAACTGGAATCTCTTTTGTTTCATTTTCTTCTTTAGGTATTTCAATTGTATCAAATGCTGTTTCTTCTAGTAAATCTTCAATGCTTTTTTCTTCTATTTCTGGTTCTTCTACTTTAGGTTTTGGTTTTTCATCATAAAAATTTTTAACTGTTTTAGTAAGTGTTTTTTCTAAATCATTTTCAAGTGTCCCAAAAGCTTTTTTGCGAACATCATTTACATTAATAGCTTTCTTTTCTTCTTTTATAATGACATCTTCTTTTTTATAATTTTTATCTAAGACACCATAAACGGGAGAAATAACTGGACTTGGACGGAATTTTTGATTATCAGTTGTTCTTACATCTTTAGCATAAGCTCGTCCCTTAATTTCTGGTGTTTTTTCAACACGTGGTTCTTTTTTTATCTTAGGTCTTTCATGGTCTAAGATATTTATTCCCATAGATTTAGGCTTTTCTTCCACTTGTTTCATACTTGCAAATTCTTCATCATCAAAATCAGGAAAATCAAATGTTTTCTCTGCCTTAAATAATTCACGGTCACTTAAAATACTTTCTTTTTTCTCTTCTTCTTCAAAAGTCATTTTAACAACCTTCGGTGGTTCTTCTGCAATTTGAGGTTCTTTAACCCGTCTTTTTGGTTCTTCTTTAACCGGTACTTCTATTTCTTCTTCTTCAAATAATACATTTTTTAATTTACTAAATATTCCCATGATATCCTTCCTTATCTTCTAATAAAGTCTGGGTCAACAGTTTCTTCTTTTTCTTGATATTGACCATATTCTTCCGCTATTTCCAAATAACCACTTTCGGTTTTAGCTGTTTCAAAAATATTATAACTTATTTCACTAGCCATTAAAGAATTTTCTTCCATAAGATTTGCCAAGACTTTATCCTGATATTTGATAGAGTTTAAGATTGTTGCACAGTTAGCAATACTATTTTTAAGTTCATCTTCTTCTACTATCACTTCTATTTTAGCATAATTGTACATGATTTCAATAAAATATTTATCATTTGTAGTTTTTTTTATTTCTAAATAGCCAAATTTATCCCCATTTTCTATTTTTTGACTAATTACTGCCGATTTATTTTCTTTAAAATCAACTTTGACTTTCTTATAATAACTAACTAAATCAATATATAAATAATATTTAGTATTTTCTTTAGCTATGATTTCATTACTACCTGTATTTTTCAAAATTCGCATTCCCTTTGGTAAATAATAAAGATAACCACTTCGGTATTCATTACTAAGTAGATTACTACTTGCCAAAAGATTATTAACAATTTGCTCATAACTTAAACTATTTATACTAACACAGCCTGTTGAAACTATTAATAAGATAAATATAATTAAGAACTTTTTCATTTCATCACCATTACTTTATAAGTATATCATGAATTTAAAAATTTTGGTAATTAACTTTTAAGAAATAGTTGAGAACTTTTAATTTACTCCTTCTAGTACAAATGGATTACTTTGATTTCCATAATCACTTGCCGAATTAGCTTTTATTTTTATATTGCTCTTTAAATAAGCAACAGGACGAACGCCCCATCCAGAGTAAGCATAGGAGCCGCCATTCACACTCCCGCTAGAAGACACATAGAACACACGGGAAGCACCCGACGAATCAGGGACAGGTGTTATGGTCCATTGATAATTACTACTATCATATAACCAATCATTCCCTGTACAATCTGGACTACTTTCATCCCATTTAGACATTGTTTTTGCTAAGCAACTAACCCGCACGTTTCCTCCTACTGCATATCCATAGTCAGATGGGTACATTAGTCCTATAAATCCATCCCATGTGGTTGTTCGCTCTACTGGGTCATTACAATTATTTCCTCCACTACTGGCACATAACTCTTTTCCATTATGAGTACTTCGTTCTGCAGTATATAATGCCTTTGCATTAAATTTTTCATCACTACTATATATATCACTACTAATTGCTTCACCTATTGTCCCCGTATTCCATCTTACTTTGACTAATTTATCTTTAACACTGGCGGTTAATCCTGTACTACTAAAATCACATGTTCTTTTACCATCATTTCTAGTATTGTAACATTGTCCACTTGTTTTGTTCCAATACAAACTATTACCAATCTCACTATCTTTTGTATATATATCTTCTGGATTTAATAATTTCATTAAATCAGCCTTGCTCCATTCATTTACTCCATATCCTGAGTTTACTCCACTTGCTGATGAGTCCCAACTATATGACCCTATACTACTACTTCTGATTATTTTCACTAAACTTTGTCCTATGATTTCTGTTTTATCGTCATTTATAACTGTCATATTATTCATTACTCCGATTATTCGCCATAATATTGGCTTTTCAGCTGAATCTCTATCTCCTATATCTATATAATTATAAGGACTTGCTCCGATATATCTTAAATTATTTTCTTCTGTTTCATCATACGTCAAATTTGTTGTATCTTTATCGGATAATCTTCCAAAATAATCATTAGCTAAATTAGGTGCAAAATATAAATTACATTTTGTTTTATTCTTTGTCATATTTCTTACTATTGGTGCCCAATTTTGATAATTCCACGCTACACTTGCACCATTATTGCATTCAGCATGCTCAAATCCCAATCCTTGTGTATTCCCTTTTTGGGGCATCTCAGTTAGTTGTTGGTCTCCATTATAAAATGCTAAGTAAACATTTCCTTCTTTTTTACTATATTTTTTATAAGTATTAATAAATTGAAATATTATCAATATTAATGTAAAAGATAAAATGATTATTATTGCTTTTAAAAATATATCACTACTTACTATTTTTTTCATCTTTCCACCTCAACTTTCTATTACAAATGGATTACCAGAACTTCCATAATCACTTGCAGAACTTTCTTTAATTTTAATAGAAGACTTTAAATAAGCAGTAGGATATACATATCGTTTATTAAAAGCAGATTCATGGTCTATACTTCCATCACTAACAAGGTTAAATACATAAAAAGCATAAATAGAATAAGGAATAGGTGTTATGAGCCATTGAGATTTTCCAGGATATAACCAATCGTTATCTCTACAATCTGTTCTTTTATAACCCCAGTCATGCATACTTGTTGCTAAACAACTATTACGTACGTCTCCTCCTACCGCATACCCATAATCAGAGGGATACATAAGTCCTATATACCCATCCCATGTCGTTGTTCGTTCTACTTTATCATTGCAATCATAAGTATCATTACATTTTCCTTTTCCATTATTACTGCTCCGTTCAGCTTGATATGCTGCATTTGGAAACCATCCTGCATTATTATTTGATGAAAATGTTCCTGTATTCCAACGTATTTTAGCAAGTTTTTCTTTGGCACTTTCACTAAAACCGTTATTTATAAAATCACAAGAGGTTTGAGAATCTCTTGAACCATCGTAACACTGTCCACTTGTCTTGCTCCAGTATGTTTCATAATTCAAAGTTGTCATAATATCTGCTTGACTCCATTCATTTATTCCATAACCACTATTTATTCCTGTTCGTGATGAATCCCAAGTCCATTCTCCTATATCTTCAGCTCTAATTATTTTTACTAAATTTTCTAAATTAATTAGTTTATTATCATACAAAACTGATATATCATTCATAACACCGATGATTCGCCATAAAATTGGCTCACCACTACTATGTATTTTTTCACAATTATAGTGATAAACACTATCGCTACTACAAGAACTTAACGTTGAAAATTTTCTATAAAAATTTTTATTATTTTCATACATATAACCTCTGTAAACATCACCAGAATATCTATCTCCTATATCGATATAATTATTTACTTCTTTTCCAATATATCTTAAATTTTTATCATTAGTATCATCATATGCTAAAGTAGCAGTATCTTTTTCTGCTAATCTTTCAAAATAATCATTAGCTACATTTTGAGCAAAATATAATTTACATTTTGTTTTACTTTCTTTTAAATTAGTTATCATCGGTTCCCATTTCTTAAAATTCCAAACAATACTGGCTCCTTTGTCACATTCAGCACGTTCAAAAGTTAATTCCGTATCATCTTTAGTTGGCATTGTATCTAATATAGTATCTCCCTTATAAAACGTAAAAAATACATCTCCACTACCTTCATACTGCACTGTGCCTTCCATCACTTTGAAACTGACACTCTCTTGGTAGTTAGCATAACTTCTATTTAAATACCCCCCCCCCCAGCGCACATTACGCCAAGGGCTACCGCGAAAGCCACAAGTTTCTTTTTATTATTTTTTTCTTTATATTTATCTATTCTCATGACTTTCCTCTCTTTCTATTATCTTAAGTTTATCACATCACTCTTTTATTTTAAAGTATTAAATTTTATCATTAAAAAAAAACTTACATTTTTAAAAGTCTTTGTAACTTTTGAAAAATTGTAAGTTCCTTATTTTTCTTAATATCTAAAAATTCATAAAGTTCTAAAACTTCATTATTTTCTTCTTTAGTTTTTATATTATTACTATCTAAAAGAAAATCATTTCTATCATCAATAGTTGATAACATATTCTCTTTAGGAAAATTTACTCTATCACATAAATCTTTTTTATAATAATATTTTTCTTGCCAATATAATATAGTACTCTCTATTCTATCAGCTATCAAACAACTTCTAATAAAGTCTTCTAATACTAAATTATCTGATTTATATTCATAACAATATTTTACATATTTATTTAAATCATTTAAATAATCTATATATTCTTCTTTTTCTCTATCTTTATAAGAAGGACTTTTAATTTTCTTCATTTTCTTAAGATATTGATATACTTTAGTATTATCTAAATCTTTACTAGTAATTTTTTTAATATCTTCTAAAGAAAATAAATAATCATAAGAATCATAATCAGTTATCATTCCCCAAGTTGTATCAATAATATATTCATGATTATTTATTTTTGCTTTTAAAAAAGCATGAGGATATTCTTGATAGTTAAACTGAAAAACTTTTTTACAATGGTTAGCATAATTTTTTAAATTAGCTAAAATAATTTCAAAATCATCAAAATAAAGACTAAGCGCTAAAGAACAAGTATAACAATATCCATTAGAATAACTACTTTTTAGTAATTCTTTAATAGGAAAACCTAAAAAATAATAATCTGGTAATCTTGTTAAAAAAGCATTATATAATGTCTTTTTAATCTCTTTAGGTCGATGCCAATCATCTTGATATTTACCACACCACCAACCAGCTTCTCTTTTATATGTTATATAGTCATAAAAAGATACTTTATCATTATCTTTTAAATATTTCATTCTATAACTATAATCTGTCATCTTTTTAATATCCTTACACTTGCTTCTTCCTTAGAAGGTAGAAAACGATTATATCTATTTTCTGGATAATATATACAAGCTAACTTATATAAATACAATAATGAATGAATTTGATATAAATCACTTTTTTCTAATTTATCATTATATATCTTAGCCATATCACCAATTCTTGTCAATAAAAATTCTTTAAAATAACGGTCCCTTGATGATAACATTAAACTTTCAAATTCTCCCCTATTATCTTCTTCTAATTGATATTTAATAAAATTATTATGAATAAGTTGTTTAGCCCCAAATAAGGCTTTTCTAGCTTCTTTACATTCATCTAAACTTAAATAACTATTATATCCTAAAATATCTAAATATCTTCCAATATTATGACTATTTACTACCCCAATAATATCTATAGCCGGATAAGTATTTTCTAATATTGGATAATTAGGTGAATCATAAAGAAGGTCCCAAACTATTTTATTAGCATTTATCGTATACATAATTTTTCGATAATATTTTATATTAGTTTGATATTTTGATACTTTTACTACATCACCAATATATATTTCATCTCTATTAATTCTTTCATTCATTTTACAAACCACCTTTTCTAAAATATTATTCTAATATAGCTTTTATTCTTCTAACACCAGATGATGATGCTTCTTCTTTAATTATTTTAAATTTTCCTAATTCTTTTGTACTATTAACATGAGGACCTCCACATAATTCTTTAGAAACATCACCAATCTGATAAACTGTAACAATATCTGGATATTTATCAATAAACATACATTCAGCTCCACTTTTTATTGCTTCATCTTTAGCCATTGATATTTTTTTTACAGGTAAATCTTCTTGTATCCAATTATTAACTATTTCTTCTACTTTCTTCTTTTCTTCATCACTTAATTTATGGTCACAAGAAAAGTCAAAACGAAGTCTTTCTTCAGTTATATTACTACCTTTTTGATGAACATCACTACCAACAACTATTTTTAAAGCAGCATTAAGTAAATGAGTAGCAGTATGATATTTTGTTTCTATAATACCATTCCCACTTAATCCCCCTTTAAACTTTCCAATTGACGCTGTTCTTGATTTTTCTTGATGTTCACTAAATCTTTTATGAAAGCCTTCAATATCAACCGTTAAATTAAGTTCACTTGCCATCTCTTCAGTAAGTTCAATAGGAAAACCATATGTATCATATAAGTGAAATGCTGTATCACCATCAATACTTTTTAAATTTTTAGCTACTTTATCAAACTCTTTTAATCCTCTTTCTAAAGTTCTATTAAATTTAATTTTTTCATTAGCTAAAACTTCCAATACAATATCTTTATTATCTCTTAATTCATGATAAGAATCTTGATATTCTAAAATTATTACTGACGCTAATTTTTCTTCCCAATTACTAGATATATCAATATTTAATTTTCTAGCATGTCTTATTGCTCTTCTAATAAGTCTTCTTAAAATATAACCTTGGTCAGTATTACTTGGCTTAATTCCTGCTGGGTCTGCCGCAATAAAAACAGCTGTTCTTATATGGTCCATTATTATTCTAAAAGATTTTTCATGTCCCTCATAAGATAAATTAGTTATCTCTTCTAATGTTTTTAATAAATTAGCCCAAATAGATGTTAAATAATTATCTGTTTTCCCCTCTAATATAGCAATAGTTCTTTCTAATCCCATTCCAGTATCCACATTTTTATTTTTAAGTTCTCTTACACTACCATCTTTATCCTGATAATATTCCATAAAAACATTATTCCATATTTCAACCCATCTTTCATCTTTTGGGTCAAACAAAGTAGGTATTTCATCATCACTTCTAAAATAAAAGATTTCTGTATCTCCTCCACAAGGACCAGATTCACCTGCAATCCAAAAATTATCTTCTCTTCCTAAATAAGCAATTCTTTCTTTAGGTATCCCTAATTCTTCCCATCTTTTTGCACTAACTAAATCACGTGGTATTTTATCATCACCTTCAAATACTGTTATAGCTAATCTTTCTATTGGAATATTTAATACTTTAGTTAAAAAATTAAAGCTATATAAAATACTTTCATTTTTAAAGTAATCTCCTAAACTCCAATTTCCTAACATTTCAAAAAATGTATGATGTGTCTTATCTCCAATACTTTCTAAATCAGTAAGTCTCACACATTTTTGAGAGTCACATAATCTTTTTCCATAAGGATGTTCTTCTCCCATCAAATAAGGAATTAATGGTTGCATTCCTGCTGTATTAAATAAAACTGATGGGTCATTTTCAGGAACAATTGGGGCACTTGGTATTTCAACGTGTCCTAAACTTTTAAAATAATCTAAATACATTCTTTTTAAATTCATAATAAATCCTCCATTACTTCTAATACATTATCATATAAATCTTCTTCATCATCATTATTAATTACATAATTATAATCATTGTAATTATCAAGGGCATGTTCTGTTTTATGTGCTTTCTCTTTAGAACTTAATAGATAATCACCATCTTTTTTAGTTACTAAAATTGTTATAACTTCTAAATATTTTTCTTTTATTTTTATTATTTCTTCGGGCATTCTAACATCACTAATAATTACTATATCCATAAATTTTTCATAAACTTCCATATCAGTAAGCATTCTTTTTATAAATAAATCTTTGTGATGTAAATTCTCCCTTATAAAAGACCCCATTTCTTGTAAAAAAGCCCTAGGCTTAGGTTCTAATCCATCCCAATCTAACATTTCTTTAGCAAATAATTTTATATACTTACTATATTCTGTAATTACAACTTTTTGTTTTCTCTTCTCTAATTCTTTTTTTAATATTTGAGCTGTCTTAGTTTTCCCTACTCCTGATTTTCCAGCAATTAAAATAACTTTCACTATTACCCTCTTTTCTGAAAATAAAAGAATGGAACCAAAGGAGTCTAATTTTAGACGGTACCATCCTTTATTTAACTTAATTTTATAACGAGATACCCCGATTTAGTTTCCCTAGGCAGCAGTTAAAAATTTTGTTTTATAAATTTTCACCAACCATTTACTCTCTTTTAAAAACTTAATTTTTACTTTCCTAGTTCATCAACTAACATACTTTTATCAGAAAATAAATTATATTTTTCTTTAACAAACTTCCATACAACCTTAACAAGCGCAATACAAGGAGTTGCTAAAATCATTCCTATAATACCAAAAAAATGTTCAAAAAGCAATAGTCCTACAATTATTGTAACCGGATGTAATTTAATTGTTTTACTCATAATTATTGGTTGTAAAACATTATTTTCTAATAATTGAACAATAACCGCTACTATAACAGTCATAACTCCAATTAAAGGTCCTTGAGAAAATCCAATAATTGCTGCAACTATTCCCCCAATATAAGGTCCAACATAAGGAATTAAATCTGTTATTCCACAAAGAAGTCCAAATAACAATGGAGCTTGTAACCCAATAATCCAAAAACCAAACGAATCACAAATAAAGACCATTAAAGCTACTAAAAAAGTTCCATTAACACTTTTCCTAACTTCTGTTGAAATATTAGTAATAAGCAAAGATATTTCAAAACGATTCTTTAAAGGAATTATTTTTAAAAAATATTTACTAATTGAATTAAAATCAAGTAAGATATAAATTCCTATAACTAATCCAAAAGTAATAGTTACCATACTTGAGAAAAATCCCCCCACTAAATTAACAATAGTTGAAGGTAGAGAATTAATAAAACCATTTAATGTATTAGTTAAACTATTCATCGTTCCATCACGAATCGCACTTATATCAAATTGATTAAAATGACTTAACTTATCAAACATATTATCTAAAAACTTTTCTATTTCTGTAAATATTGATGGTAAATTATTAATTAATAATTGTATTTGAGTATAAATAGTTGGAACTAAAAATCTCATAAATATTACAACTGCTAAAATAAAAACTGCATAAACAATAATTGTTCCTAAAACTCTAGGAATTTTTTTAGTTTCTAACTTAGTAACAACTGGATTTAAAAGCCAAGCAATAATAAATCCTAGAAAAAATGGTGATAAAACTTTTAACAAACTTAAAATAAAACTCCATACTCCCCATTCTCTAGCTATAATAGTTAAAATTAAAATCATTGCTATTACCATGGCTATATAAAACAAATGTAATATTTTTTTAGACAAACTAACAACTTCATTTACTTCTTCAATATTTATTTTATCACTAGATTTAAAAAGTTTCATTAAGACACACACCTTTCTTTTCTATTTGTATTATATCATAAGCTTTATATTTTATGAAAAAAAAGAATATAACTTTCTTATATTATTAAAAAAAGTTAGATATTCTCTAACTTAAATTTACTTATCAATTTTAAATGACTCTTCTTCCAAACTATCTAAAACATTCTTAATGGTAAATGTTTCTCTTGGTTCAACTTTTTGATTATCAGCCATCTTTGGTAATTCAATTTTCTTAGGTAATTCAATTGGTGGCTTTGGTTCTACTGAAGGTTTTTCATCTTTATTTACATAAACAGAACTAAAAACTTGAGGCATAACTTTTTTCTCTTGTTTAATATCTTCTTTTATTGGTGGTACGTCTTCTTTTACTTGTTCAAAATTAGGAAAACTAAATTCTTTTTCTTCAATTACTGGTTTTACTTCTGGAGCCTTAAATGAACTTTCTGTAACAACATTATCTTTTGGCTTTTCAATTGCTTCTAATTCTTTATTAATCGCATCTGCTAAAGCATCAAAATCAAAAGTTTTATCTAAAGGTATTTCTTCTGGTTCTTTTTCTTCTACTTTTTCTTCATTAAGCGATAAAGTATCATTAAAAACGGGATTAGCTGTAATAACTGGATGTTCTGGTATAGCTTCAAGTTTAACAGGCTCAGTTATTTCTTTAAAAGCATTCATATTATTATCATTATTATTTAAAGTTGGTTGGATATTAGTATTTAAAGAATCAGTATTAATTTGAGGATTTTCTAATGGTACTTCTTGAACTGGTAAAACTAAAGATGGTGCATTATCACTAACACTTGGAGTTACTACTTCATTATTTAAAGGTTGAACATTTAAATTATTAATCATAGCTTCATTATTTGTTCCTGATAAATTACCAATATTATCAGATAAACTCTTAATTTCTTCTTCTGGTGTCATTTTTTTATTTTCATTTTTTCGAGTCTTTTCATCTTTCTTTCCAAAGAATAAAATAACAAAAAATAACACAATCAAAACGGCAATAACTATTAACAAATATATTCCAAAATTCTCATTACTATATAATTTTTCTAAAAATTCCATCCACTAATCACCTTTATTCTTATTACTATGTTAAAAGAATAACACATTTTAGACTATTTAGTCAATAATAATTTTATGATGTTTTATAGCAAAATAAAAAAGTATTTCTACTTTTTCCTTAATTTACATATAACGATTCATTTGATTCATTACTTGCTTAATTTGTTTTTGACTAGGTTTTCTTCCCATACTACTCATCATAACTTCTATCATTTTTTCATTAATAGGAGGATTTTTCTTTAAATATTTTTTCATAAAACTCCTAGCTCCAATAAAACCAATTATTAACCCAATAATAAGTCCAATTACAATCATTAAAATATCATGTCCCATAATATCTTCCCTCTCTTTTTATACATATAGTTTACTAAAATATTATATTTCTTGCAACTTTATTTTATTAACTTTCTTTCTAAATAATTAATTGACTCATTTAAACATATATCATTACTCTCTTTATATAATATATAATCTTTTACTTCTTTAGTTGAAAGCATTTGTAATGTAACTTCATCTTTTTCACAAGAATCTATAATTTTTAATAATTCTTCTTTCATAAAATCATTATAATAAGCATAAAATATTTTAATATATTCTATTTTCGTTTTATATAATTTATTATTAAGCGTTTGACATTTATAACGTTTTTCTTTAAAACTCTTTAGCATTTCTGCTTTTTCTAAATCAATCATTTTAGTAAAACATTTAGAAATACATGGATACAATTTACTATAATTACATGGTAAAATTAAATGATGATAATTAGGATTTTTAGTTTTAAAAGTCATAATTTGTCCCTCATTATTATATATTAAATAGTAATCTTTAATAGTCATTTTATTTAAGTCCTTTCTATAGTTTTAAAAAAAAAATAAAATTAATGAATAAATCACTACCTTTTATTCTTTTATTTTGCTTCTTCTAAAGCTCTTGATTCTCTTATAACAACTATCTTAATTGTTCCTGGATATTGCATTTCTTTCTCAATTTTTTCTTTCATTTCTCTAGCAATTTTATATGATGTTTGGTCACTTACTTCTTCCGGTTTAACCATAACTCTAACTTCTCTACCAGCTTGCATTGCAAAAGTTTTTTCAACACCCTCAAAAGAATTACCAATCTCTTCTAGTTGTTCTAATCTCTTAATATAGTTATCTAAAGAATCATTTCTTGCTCCAGGTCTTGCTGCAGACAAAGTATCAGCAATTGATACCAAATATGAAATAACACTTGTTGCTTCTACATCACCATGATGAGACGCAATGGCATTCAATACTACTTCATCTTCACGATATTTTTTAGCAATATCTAACCCTACATCAACATGACTACCTTCAATTTCAAAATCAATTGATTTTCCTATATCATGTAGTAAACCAGCTCTCTTAGCTAATACAACATTTTCCCCTAATTCAGCAGCCATTAGCCCACAAAGTTCACCAACTTCAATTGAATGTTGCAAAGCATTTTGACCATAACTAGTCCGAAAATTTAACTTACCAATCAATTTAACTAATTCTGAATCTACTTTAGAAATACCTAACTTAAAACAAGCATTATTTCCTAATTCAATAGTTTTACTATTCATATCTTTACATACTCTATCATATATTTCTTCTATTCTTGAAGGATGAATTCGTCCATCTTTTATTAAAGTTTCAATTGTAATTTTAGCAATCTCTCTTCTTAATGGGTCAAATGATGATATAACTATTGTTTCTGGTGTATCATCAATAATTAAGTCAACACCTGTTACAGCTTCAATTGTTCGTATATTTCTTCCCTCACGTCCAATCAATCGTCCTTTCATTTCATCATTAGGAAGATTAATTGTACTAACAGTTTGTCCAGTAGCAACATCTTCTGAATAACGTTCCATAGCTTCCACAATTAATTGTTTAGCTTTTTCATGAGCTGTTATCTTAGCTTCTGTTTCTTTTTCTTTAATATACTCTGCTATTTCCAAAGCCATTTCTTCTTCAGTTCTTTTCATGATATGTTCTCTAGCTTTTTCTTGACTAAACTTAGATATTTTCTCTAACTTAATCATTTCATCTTTTAATAAATTATCAAGTTCATCTTCTTTACTTTGAATTTCTTTTTGTCTAGCTAATAAATTTTCTTCTTTTTCATCTAATGTTAAATCTCGTTTTTGAATCATTTCATCTCTTTTATCTAAACTATTTTCTCTTTGTAACAAACGATTTTCATTAGCTTCTATCTCTTCTTTTTTTAATTTAATTTCACGTTCAGCTTCTTCTTTCACGCGAATTCTTTCAGCCTCTATTTGTTCTAATTGTTCTTTCTTTATTTTTTGAGCTTCACTTTTGGCATCTAAAATTAATTTATTAGCAAGATTTTCAGCATCTTTCTTCCGTTTTATAGAAACTAAAAAGCTTATTCCTATCCCACCAAAAATACCTAAAATCAAAGTTAAGAGGATTGTAGCAATAGAAGTTTCCATTTTAACACTTCCTCTCTATATTTATAGAAAATTTAAATTATTTAATTATCTATAACTCCATTATAAAGGTAAATTGTTATTTTGACAAGTATTTGTCTAATATTTTAATTAAAAGTCAAGAGAATTTATTTGACTTAATCACCTATTTGTGATACAGTTCATATCGATTAGTATTCAAGAAACTTATGAAGCCCTGAGTCAATTTTTATTATAGTGGAAAATAATGTATATGTTAAAATTAAACTAAAATTTTTAATAATCCATTTTTGATAAAAAAATTTGCAGAAAGTAAAAAAATGAAATGAGGATTTTTAATTTAGATAAATTATGATAATGACACTTTAATTTTTCACCTTAAAAATATTTGAATATAAAGAGAATAAGATTATTAAAAATTAGAATATATGTCTAATATTTTATCTATTAATCTATTCTTAAGTTGACAAAACAAAATATTATTAGTATAATCTAAATCGCTACTAGTTAGGCAGCAAATTAAAGTCTATTAATGTGTAATTTAAAAATTATATTTTATCACAAGTATAAACTGCCTTTAGAAAGTGTCAATAAATTACTCCCTAATAAGATTTTAATTTATAACTTGTTTAGCAATTTTAAAGGAAAGGAGGATACTATGTCAAGATATACTGGACCTGCTTATAAAAAATCTCGTCGTCTAGGTTTTTCAACTTTAGA
The DNA here is from genome assembly GCA_947631205.1 of uncultured Bacilli bacterium. GTDB lineage: Bacteria > Bacillota_I > Bacilli_A > RF39 > UBA660 > Ventrenecus. Next base: position 21,366 of record CANRKL010000009.1, read on the forward strand.
AAATGGCAAAGAAATAGCTAAAAGACCTTATGCTCCAGGAATGCATGGAACTGAAAGACGCCGTAAATTAAGTGAATATGGAGTTCAATTACAAGAAAAACAAAAAGTTAGAACTTTATATGGTTTAAATGAAAAACAATTTCACAAAGTATTTGAAAATGCTTCCAAAAAACGTGGCGTAACTGGTGAAGAATTATTAATTTTATTAGAAAGCCGTTTAGATAATCTTGTTTATCGTATGGGCCTAGCTAATACTCGCCGTGGTGCAAGACAATTAGTTAATCATGGTCATATTACAGTAAATGGTAAAAAAGTTGATATTCCATCATACACTTGTAAAGTTGGCGACATCATAGCTGTTAAAGAAAATTCTTTAAAACATCCAGCTATTTTAGCTAGCTTAGAAGCTAATCATTCATTAAAAGGATTTGTTGAATTTGACAAGAAAAAATTATCAGGTAAATATGTTAGATTACCTCTACGTTCTGAATTAAATCAAGAAATAAATGAATCATTAATCGTTGAATTCTATAATCGATAAAAGAGCTCAAAAATTTGAACTCTTTTTTTTTATAATCCACCACCAGAACCAAAGGAATCTAACTCCTCTTGAGTAACAATTACATTTATTCGCATTCTTCTATTACCACAAACAAACAAAGCATCACCTTGATTATATGACTTAATACTTTCTTTTTCACTTTCATTTAAATCAATCAATTGAGCTAAATCTTCAATTCCTTGTTTCTTTAATCCCATAATTAAATAATATGAAGCATTATCAAAAATAGCTTTTCCATGAACTATAACTCCTGGTGCAATAAAGTCAGTAGGTTGTTGAGTAATAATAATTGTTCCTGTATTATATTTTCGACTACGTCTTTGAATCTGAGCCAAAAACTCTGCCCCTAATTCATTTTTAGTTGATAATAAAACATGGGCTTCATCAACATACATAACAGTATTAACACTAGGGTCTAAACATAATCCCCAAGCATACTTTAAGATATTAAAGAATAAAGCATTACGAATATTTTCATCAGCATTCATTAATTCTCTAATATTAAAGACAATAAAATCACTATCAATATCCAAAGTAGTATGACCAGTAAAATAATAACGAAGTTCTTTAGTTAAAGGTCTAATTTTTAACTCTAATCTTTCCATAATCTCTCTTTCATGAGTTCTTTCAGTCATAGATAATAATCGACCTTTAATTGTTGCATAAACATCATCAAATGTTGGATAATCTTCACTAGTAAACTTTGTATAATCCGAATCATAATCTATTTTATAACGTTTATAAGTATCTTGAACAACTTCTGTAAACATTGTTAAAACATCATCATCAATATCAGGCGAATAATATTTCATAAATGCTTTTAATTGTTGTAAAGTTCTTGTTAAAACTGTATAACCTAATCCTTGATTAATTTCTTCTTCATCAGCATCAATGACTATTTCCAAAGGATTAATCATTCCAAATTCTCCACCCTTACCAAGGTCTAAGAAGTTACCACCTAGCATATTAGCCATATCTTTTAATTCACCCTCAGGGTCAACACATACTATTTTATATTCGTTACGCAAATGACTTCTTAAAAGTAACTTAGCTGCTGTTGATTTACCAGAACCAGTAGTTCCTAAAATTATCATATTAGCATTGTTACGATTATGCTCTTTTTTTATTTGATATAAGAATTGGTTAAATAAAATTACTCCTCCAGAAAAATCTACACCAAATAATGTACTATTTCCTGGGTCTTTAATTGAATCAAAAATAAATGGATACATTGCTGCAATTGTCACTGATGGAATAGGTGCTCCTACTCTTTCTTCAATGTCTTGTTTAGGAAATATTGGTAACATTGATTTAATTACTTTTTCTTGTTCAAACATTAAAGATATTCCACGCATCCCTAAAGCGTCTAAAAAATTTCTAACTTGCATTTTTTTACTATTCATCTCATCTTTAGTATCTGCTGAAATAAAGATATGCAATTGAAAATCAAATATTCTTGATTGAGTAGCAACTAACATTGAAATAAATTGCTCTAAAGATTCATAGTCTTGTCTTATTCTTTCTTGAATTGTCTTATCTCTTTCAGATTGATAACGACTCTTTAAATCAGCTATTTCTTTATTAATCATTCTTTGTAAAGTTGATAATTCAATTGGAATATGTTTAGCTACAATTTTTATTCCTGATAAATTCGTTAAATTAGCTAAATATCCTTGAGATATAAACTTAGGAAAACTAACAACTGTTAAAATTGTACAATATTTTCCACTCATCATAAATTCTGTTGGTTTAAATTCTACTCCCTTTGGAGCTATCTGTGCTTTTAAATTCATTCTGGACTCACCATCCCACTAAATGTTGTACTTACTCCCCCATTAAAGAAGTTATCTAAAATAACTCTTAAATCATTATTACTTGTTTGTTGACTATTTAAGCCACAATTAGCTAAATTACTAATTAGTTGATGTAATCTCTTTTGAATAACGTCCATCTTTTTTTCTTTAAAAAGAATGTAATATTCAGTATCTACTACGTTATATTCGGCACTCATAAACATATTAGCTTTACTTATATCCTGCATTATTAACTTACGAGTACTATTATTTTGAGCATTATTAAATAGTATTTGTAATTGTGATAAATAAACTTGAATATCTACAGGACGGTCTGCAACAATCAACCAAAATTCATAAGTAATTGTATTATAAAAATTTTGTAATTGATAAATAACATTATCTCTTGTAGATGAATCAAGAATAAAAATGTTTCTTGGGGCAACTTTAATACCTGTTACATACTCTCCATTCTCTAATTGAATCATACCATTCATAATATTTTTTATTGGAACCCAATCTTCACTCCATTTACTAAGTAACTCTTTTTCATTTTTGCTTTTCGCCATCTCTTATACACCAGCCTTTCCAATAATATCTTTTTCTTCCTAGTATAAATGTTACTATATTTGTTATTAATTGTAACACATTATGATAATTTGGTACAGGGATAACTAAAAATCCCGATATTAAAGCAGGTAATAAAATTAAAAGAGCCACACTAAAAGTCATACCTTGAAATATTAAAAGCATTAATAAAGTTATTCCACAGCCACTACCAAAAATAATTAAATCTAATAAGGTAAAAAATCCCAAATATAATTTAGATTTTTTAGTATTAGCTGGAATTAAATAATTATTCATCGCCTTTTCCCCTTCCTATTTTTTATCCTGTTTTCTTTGTCTAAAAGTATCTTCTTTCAATGTAAATTCATTCAATCTATTATTATATAAAGACTTATTAACCTTTTGTCTAGTTACAACTGTACCATTTGATAATGTTTCAGTTTCAATATCTGAAGATTTACCAATATAGCTTGATAAAGATTGATTATTATTTCTAAATGTTTCAATTTGTCTATCAAGTGACTGAATAGCAGAAGCTTTTTGAGTTTTAATTTCCATTTCAGTAGCTTTTAAGAAATCATCAGCTTTCCTAGAAGCTGCATCAGCACTTAATTTATCTTTATGCAATCTTTGGAATTCAGTTGAACGAGTATCTACAGACTTCTCAAAAGAGGCCTGTTCAGATTCAGGAAGGCTTTTTGAAACTGTTGTTTTAGCATTGTTCACAGCTCTTGTAGATGCCTCTTCAAAAGATATTGATGGTTCTTCATTAATAATACTTTCAAATTGACTTTTATATTCTGAAACAAATTGTGAATTCATAGCAGAAGCAAAATTATTAAATTCATTATTAGCCATTGTTGCATTAACATGAGCTTGTCTTTGTGATGCCTCGGCATCAACATAAGCTTTTTCCTTTTTAACTAAATCATCTCTACCAGTAACAAGTTTTTTAAATTCATTAAGTCTTTCACGTTCTTTTTTCTCTTGTTCAGTTAAAGTATAAGCAGCTGCTCCTAATAAAGCATCTCTAAAATCTCTACCTATATCTTCAACATGAGCAGTAGTAGTCGCTAAACCTGGAATATTTGGTAACCCAGGATGTCTAGCTCTGGCACTAGCTTTGTAATTTTCTCTATTAGCTCTTGCAGCCTCTGATTTATCAGCAGCTACTAAAATATTTTTTGGAATATCTCCAAAGTTTTTAGAGTCTTTACCAGCACTATATCCATTTTTTCCACCACTAGCAGCTCCGCCAATAGCCGATGCTCCAACTCCTAATGCAGAAAAAAGCGTTTTTCCAATAAGAAGTCCATATGCTCCAGCAGCTTTTACATTTTCATCTGCTTTATCAAATATATTTCCATTTCTTGCATTTTCCCTATGGGTATTAAAAGATTCCTTAGCTAATTCTTTATTAACTTTCCAACTATTAACAAATCTTTTACCACCTGGAATAACATTTCTTGCAAGCGATAAAGCTGCACCTCCCGCCACTGAAGTTGCTGCAAAGAATCCTCCAGCTTTTAATTTATCTTTAATACCTAATTTAATATTTCCAGAATCAAGGCCTAACATATCACTAATTAATTTAGGAGCTTGCTTAGCAAATGCTAATAATCCCATTAAAATAATTGCTTTAACAAGTAATCCTTGAACACCATTCATAATCGGTGTATCCCCGCCATTAGAAACAGCCCTTGAAAATGTAAATAACTCTGAATTAGCAATTTGACTAAAGAAGTAGACAACCATATACATAATTCCTACCCTAATAAACACTTCAAAATAAACAGTCAAAGTCAGTTTTAACCACTTATCAAACGTCCCTTTTTTTCCTGGAACCATCCTCATAATAATTGGAATAGGAGCAATTAATTGACAAAAAGCAAACTTAACTATCCTTATTCCTAAATCTAAACAAAAACTAGCCATAATATAAAGTGTAATTAACCCACAAATAGTACTAATAATTGGTGTATATGATGGAGTTACATAAGTCCCTTTTCCCTTTCCATCAGACGCATCACTTATTAATTTTTTAGCTTCTACACACCATGGACTCATTATTGTTATCGAAGTAAAATGTCCATTTTTAATCAAATCAACTTTTAAATCAAACCAACTATAACTATCTCCTAAAGAAACATTATAATTAGCCGGATTCAAAAAAGGATTTAAAACTGTATAAGCCATATAATTTCCATACTGACTTAAAGTAGCAGTTTCTTTTGCCGAACCTGTCCCTAAAATAACTGCCCCAAGAATATTTTCTTTAAAAACTAATCCTTGTAAACGATAAGCATAATCAAAAATAGTTGGTAAAAGTCCAAGTAAAGCTAGAGAAATAACAATATTTTGAGCCAGTTTACTAATTCCCTTGTCACCCGAAAAAGCTTTATCTGGGTCAATCAAAGCATTTAATAAAGCATATGCTAAATAAAAGAGCATAACTACTCCAATAATAGCATATATTCTTTTGGCAAAATTACTAAAAAAAGCATCTTGAAATATTCTAGCATCAGCTAATTTTACAAATATTTCAAAAACTTGCGAAATAGCCCAATAAACTGCACCATCTAATAATAACAAAAGTTTATGAACCATATCACTAGCCCACTTATCAATTTCCCAAAAATTATACGAAATGATAATTAATTTTGTAAGCAATCCCATATTATCTACTCCTTTCTAAATCCCAAAAGTTTTTTCTATAAAAAACATTATACAACATTTTAAGAAATACCACAATTACTTAAATCATAAAGTCCAAAAATTTGAAACAATAATTCTAATAAATAAGGTAACATAACTATAACAATTGTAATAATTAATCTTTTTACTGTCTTTTTATTAACTTTTTTTAACTCATCACTATTAACTAATACTTTTATATAAGAAATAATCGTCACGACAATCATTATTATTGGAGAAGCAATTTTAATTAAAGAAAAAATACCATCTAATAATACTTTAATCGTTTTTTCACTGCCATCACTATTATAAAAAACTGTCTCACAAGTTGTCTCTCCCCCATTTATATCAGATATTCCATTAGAATATTTATCTTCTAAAAGACCTCCTAATTCTCCCCCAATTTCTTGGTTATCATTATTACTACTACTATTTACTTGAACTTCATTCCATTTATTATATCTTGCAAAATATTTAAAATTATTATTACCAACTCTTATTTGAGGTCCCGAAACCCCATTATAACTTGAACTATGAAACCAAATATTTACTCCATTTTCTTTACCAACATATATCCCAACATGATTACAAGGTCCAGTACAATCAGATTTAATATTTAATCCTATATCTCCTGGTCTTAATTCTGTTTCACTAATCTCTGTAAAATCTGATGAAAGACTAAAATTCGCTGTAGACCACCCACATATATTTCTAACTCCTGCTCTGTAATATGCTAAAGAAACATAAGCAGAACAATCAAGTTCTGGTGGCTTAACAGTATCACTACAATTTCTATATCCTCCACCATAAACTATCCCCTTATTAATCATTTTAGCTGCTTCTATTACTACTTGTACCCTTCCATCATCTAAACCACTTGGCCAATCATTAGCCATTGAAGTAAGCCTTTCATATACACTTTTATCAATATTATTACCCACAAAACTATAAGCCCAAGAATTTATAGGAAATATTACTAATATTAAAATTACAAACAATATCTTCTTCATAGTCCACCTCATGTAATTCCACAACTATTAAAATCAAACAATCCAAATATTTCAAATAACCAATTTAATAAATATGGAAGCAAAACAACAATCAAACCAATTACAAGTCTTTTAAGTCCCCTATTTATTAATTTTTTTTGACTAGACGCTAAATCACTTTCAGCTAATGTTTTAATAATATCTATAATCGTTAAAACAATAACTAAAACTGGAGAAGCAATTTGCATTATATCAAATGTTCCTTGAACAAAATTTCCTAACCCATTTAAATCTCCAGTACTATCTACTAAAAGTAACCTACAAGATAAAGATTTTTTATTAAATGACATAAAACTATAATTTGTATAAATATCAATTAAAGAACCACCTTCAGGGTCTTTCTCATCATCATCTTCACTACTTGGATTATCTGTAATTGTCGCGTCACTTCCTGCTATATCAATAATAGCTATCGCAAGTTCCTTAGCTAATTCATCTTTTTTAGTAATATATTCTGAAACATCTTGAGCATTATCCATAAAAAATGTTTCTAAATAATATACAGGAATATTTCTTGACCTTGTTAAATTACTTACCGCACCTAATGTATATCCTAAATAATCTTTATCATTCACAACCGATGAACCACTAGTTCCTAAAACTTTATCTACAGCCCCCGTTAACTTTTCACCATTTATTTTATAAATTCCTGTTGGATTATCAACCATAACAACACTTTGACTTAACCCATTTTCCCCATCAACTGCATTAAAATGTAATTCAACCGCAAATAAATATTTATCAGTCCCAATACTATCTATATGATTATATAATGCTGGACTATAGCTTCCTATTGTTCCTTGAATAAAACCACAACAAGCTGAATCTATTGGATTACAATTACTAGCTTGCCAACCCTCATAATCTGTAAAAAACTTATCTCCCACTATTTCATTAGATATTTCATAAGCAACACCAGCACTCTTTAAATATCCTGCTATCTTATTTATCATTATTCTTGCTTCTTGATTTTCATAATAAGTAACACCATTTACAGTAGCACTAGCATGATTACAGCCTCTTCCACCTAATCCATGAGCCGCTTCTAATAAAATTCTTTTATCATCACCAGTAGCATTTGATTTATTAGCTTCTAAAAGAACTCTAGGACTACTTTCATAAACCATATTTTCACGACAAAAAGAAGAATAACTACAAATTAAACTTAAAATAATAATTACTAATAATTTTAAGTAACTTCTTTTTATCAAATTTGTCACACTCCAAACTATTTACACTCAGTTACATTTAAAACACAAGTAAAACATTCTTCATAACTATTTTCATATCCATTAACCCAATCATCAACTAAACTAAAAGCAAATTCAATAATTATTGGAACATAAAAAATAATTATTCCTGATAATAAACGCATTATAATAGATTTTATAGCTTTCGGTAATTCTCCATCTTTACCAGCAGTTACAACTTTAAATAAATCAATTGCTCCCATTCCAATTATTACCAAAGGAACCAATATTCTTATAATAAAAACAATATAACCAACTATTTGTAAAGTACTTTTAAAAACAGTACAGTAAGGATTAGCCGCCAAAACTACTGGCGAATAGAAAGTTACTAAAATTATTAATAATATCATATATAATTTCTTTTTCATTTTAAACACCTAACTCATCAAAATTATAACATGAATATTTCAAAAAATAAACTACTTCAAAAAAAGAAAGTGCCCAAATAATTTAAAGAATTTAAACTAAATATAAGCACTATCTTTAATTTAATTTTTAAAAGACATACTAGGTAAGAGATTTACTATAAAATAATAAACTTTTATTATATACTTCCTTTGCCATAACTAATACACCAATAATTAAGTTAAAAATATTTAACGGGTGTAAACAGAACTGAACGGGTGTGAACGGAACTGAACGGGTGTAAACAGAACTGAACGGGTGTGAACGGAACTGAACAGGTGTGAACGGAACTGAACGGGTGTGAACGGAACTGAACGGATATGAACGGAACTGAACGGGTGTGAACGGAACTGAACAGAATTAATTTTTTATTATATACTTACCCTTATTATCAAACTTTGTTGTTCCTGTCCAAACTATTAAGTTCATATCTACTAATCTATTTAATAATTTTATAGAAGTTGTTTTGCCTCTATTAATTATTTTTGAAGTTTCTTCGGATGTTATTTCGCCCTTATCAAAAATCGTAGTTAACACTTGTCTTTCTAAATAATTTAAATTATTCCATTTATTTTGAATAGATTTATCTTTCAAAATACTTTCTTCTCTTCTTTTACTACGCATCACTATATTATTATCAAGTACAAGTAAAACAGAATTCTTGTCAGGTTCAGAATATTTTGGGTCTTTCAAGAAAAATCTTTGCATTTCGCTATAAATTCTTTTTACACCTTCATTTAATTCTCTTACTATACCCATTTCATTTAAAACTCTTGCAATTTGAGGATTTCTGGAATATCTTTTGCTTTTCATTGTTTCTAATGTAACGAATCCACCCAATTTTCCTGGACTAGATATTTCTAATCTATCATCAAAAAGTTTAACTATAATTTGTTCACCACTATTACTGTAATCTCTATGGGTTACAGCATTTACAAGCCCTTCATACCACGCAAATTCTGGATATTCAGGTACAGTTTCAAATACACCTTCTAAATTTAAATGTGTGAATTCTCTTAATTGTGTTTTAATGAAATTTCTAGCTTGTTCTATTGTTTTATATAAGCAAGAATCAAACGTTCTATCTTTAACAATATTCATATCTGCTCCTACTTGAAATTTTCTTTACCCTCAAATTTCAAAACTCGAACTCTAGCACTCGGTAAATATACTGATGGATTCTTTCCAAACAATAACATTCCAGCTTTTGTTAAATGCCATTCGTCCTGTTTTTCTCTTAAAAATCCTCTTGCTTTTAAAACATCTTCACTAGACAATTTTGTTCCTAATTTTTTCTTATAAAATTCAACCATATCCATATCTATATCATTAATAGTTGAGTCATATAAAATTTCAGTCTCAAAATCACGTTCTTTTCTATCATATTCTAAGCTACGAATCTGCTCTGATGTTAATTTAATTGATGAATCACCTTGTCTTAAAAAAACCTCATCTTTATTATTTCTCACAATATAATTCATAGCAGGCTCGATATGAAAAAGTAATATATTATCATCAATGTTTTTAAAATTTTTAATATTAATTAACTCACATTCATAAATAGGTGTTGGATTCAAATATCCTGATACAACTTTTTGGCAATCATTTAATTTTTTTAAGCCGTACTGATTAAAGCCTTCTATTAATCCATCATCAGTTATTCCAACTACAAGAATTCCACCATTAGCATTAGCAAAAGAGGCTATTTCATTTGCTAAATCCTGTAAAGAAACTTTTGCACGTTTTCTCTCTAAATATAAATTTTCTTGAGCTTGTGTTAAGAAATTAATAGTTAAACTCGAATCAATTCTTGATATATTCATAATATTTTCACCTCTACCTTTATATTTTATCATAATCTTGTTTGTTTTTTGTTAACTTATATATTTTTATATAACTAATATTAATTATAATTAATATAATTATTATAATAAAATTTGACAATTATTTTCATCTAAACTTTAAACATGCTTTCTTTCTAAAGCAAATATTTTTTACTTTATCACAAAAAGATTTATCCAAATCCAATGTATAATCTCAAAAATTATCCTTATTAAAGAAAAAAATCTTAATATTTTTTTTATTTATCAATTAAAAAAGTATTTTAGCAGTTAAAAACATCTAAAACACATTTTTGACAAATATTAAATTCACTTTCAACAGAATCAAATCCATCTACTAGTGAAAAAACAAAACTAACTATTGATGGCACAAAGAAAATAGCCACACCAGCAATTAAACGGAAAGCAAAAGATTTAACTGACTTAACTATCTCTCCATCTTTTCCTCCAGTAACTGCTTTAAATAAATCCAAAACCCCAAAAATAATCAAAACAATTGGAATAAGTATTTTAATAATAAAAACAATATATCCTATAAATTTTAATGGAGGCTTTAATTTAGTACACGGACTATTTTTAGTACTACCACCTTCGACATTAGTAGTAACAGCACCTGTATAAGTTACACCATTTCTTATAATCTTATTTCCTGATATAGTTCCAAAATTAGAACCAGAAGAGACCGTCTCACATTTGCTTCCAATACAAAATTCATAATCCCCATTATCTTTTTTTGTATAAGTATTATCTGCTTTAACATTTTTTATTCCAAATAAACACACTATAACTAACAGTATCATAAAATACTTTTTCATTAATCCATACCTCCAATTTTACAATTCTTACTTTTACAACTCTTAACATCACAATCAGCATTTAAAATACATTCTGTACAACAACACCAAGTATTTTTATAATTACTCCATTCATTTACTAAATCTAAAACCATTTGAATAACTCCTGGTAAAAAGAAAATACAAACTCCTGCAACTATCCGAACACAAATGGATTTAACTGCTCCAGATATAGCATCTTGTTTAGAAGAAGTCAAAGCTTTAAATAAATCTACTCCACCTAAAACAATAATAATTAAAGGCACCAAAATCTTTAAAAATCCCACTACTAAACCCACCATTTTTAAAGGTTTCCTAATATTTTCACTAGCGCATATTTTTTTTAAACTAGTGTCTTTTATAGGCCCCCAATCAGTATCACTATAATCAACAGAATTAACTAAACTAACTGGATTAGTATAACTACCACTCTTCTTATTATTAAAAGAAATAGTTTTTTTATCTTCACTAATTCTAAGATATAAAGTATCAAGGCATTCTATCTTATCTCCCACTTTAAAATCATTATAAGTTATTAAAGATGTTATAAATGATGTTTTGGCTGTTGAACCATCTTTTCTAACTTTAGATTTTTTTAGATTTTTATTGCCCTCTATAACATCAAATGTATATATATATTCACCAACATCATAAGAGCAAGAGATATGCATTTTAGCTTTAACTACAAAAGGTGTGAAAATAATTAATAAAAACATTAAAAATAAATATCTCAATTTCATTATTTCACACTCCTCGCACCATAATTATAGCATACTTTTATAAATTACACATTAATATTTTCTGCTATGATATTATATATTTCTTCTCGACCCTTTTTAGTTGTTGAAGAAAAATGAATAAACCCATTATCTTCTAACTTTAAGGTATCTTTTATAAGTTTATCTTGATTAGCTCTCATTGACATTTTAACTTTATCATACTTAGTTGCAACAATTGTTGTTTTTAAATTATAATATTTCAAAAAATTATACATCAAAACATCATCTTCCGTAGGTTTATGTCTGTAATCAATAAGTAAAAAAACATGACTCAAACTTCCACGACATTTTAAATATTCTTCTATCATAAGTCCAATCTTTTTGCTATTTTCTTTTGACATATTGGCATAACCATATCCAGGTACATCTACTAAATAAAATAAATTATTTACTAAATAAAAATTCAAAGTCACTGTTTTTCCTGGTTTACTAGAAGTTCTTGCAAAGTTCTTTCTCACTATTAAAGTATTAATAAAACTTGATTTCCCTACATTACTTCTTCCTACTAATAAAAACTCAGGTTTATTTGCTTCTGGATACTGACTTTGTCTAACCGCAATCTTTTCTAAAGTTACAGAATCAATTTTCAATTTAATCACCTACAACAATTATAAAGGATAATTAAGAATAATGCAAATTAAAAGATGCCTAAGCACCTTTATCATTAATCAACAGAATATTCAGTCTCGCCATTCCAAGCATTTGTAGCATAGATACTACAATCATTTGACCCGCCACCATTTGGATTAGTTATACAAGCTTGACATACTTTAAAATCATCTTTGGCTCCTGATTCTGCAAAATTAGATACTAATCCTAAAATCATGCTAATTAAAGTTGGAATAAAGAATATTGCAATTGCTGATATAGCTCTTAAAGCTAAAGATTTAACTGCTTTCTTAATTTCATCATCTTTACTAGCAACTACAGCTTTTCCTAAATCCATAATACCAAAAATAATTAATAAAATAGGAATAACAATTTTAAATATTAGTAACAAATAACCAACAATTTGCCAAATATTGGCAGTACTTATACAAAAATTGATTTCTGCTAAAAGCATTAATTTTAACATAATTTATACCTCATTTCTTCATATATCTTTATTTTAAAAGGAATTTCTAAATAAGTCAAGTTGTTTTACGTCCATATACATATTTTTTAACAAAAACATGTAATTTATTATAACTATCTTGTTGTTATAATATTTAAATCTAAAAACATTATTGAAACTAATGACAATAAATTGTAGTACTTATTACTGTCTAAAAATAATTCTTGCCTCTCCAAAACTTCTAAAGATGTTTTAGAAAAATCATCTAAATCATATTCTTTAATTCCACAATTTAATAATCCTTTATTCATCATAACTGTAGCATTTAAAAGAGTATGTTTATTTATTTTATTTATTCTATAATCCATATCTTTAACATATTTTTTTAAATTTTTTTCTTTCAAAAATATTATATGTTTAGTAAAATTTGAAATAGTATAAGCTTCTATACATGGATAACTTAACAATAATAAACCATTCATTTCCCCATTTTGATTAGAAGTAGAATTCCCTAATCGACTTAATAAGTATTTCACAACATTTTTTGGATTAGAAAAATTATCTCTATCCCATATAAAATATACATTAATATTTTTGACATCTATTCCATATTCTAAATATAAATTCTTATAAATCTCATTAAGATAATTTTCATCTTTTTTTATAGAAGATAAATTAGAATTTTTAGCATTAATTACTATTACTCGAGAATTTTCATTCCCTTTCATGACAAATTCATCATAATTTTTAAAATTTTGTTCATTCCTACTTTTTTGAACATAATTATAATGAAGAATATTTCTAAATATTTGTTTTAATAATTCAAATTCATAGGAAGCACCTTCTACAATAATTAATACTGAACCAATATTTCTTTTAAAATTAATCTTTAAAGATTTTGTTGTATCTAGGCATTCCATTAAACACTCCATTTAAATACATTTTTTCTGTATTTTGAGATTCTCT
>CANRKL010000010.1 GCA_947631205.1 uncultured Bacilli bacterium
ACAAACTTTAATATCAGAATATAAATTAAAATTGATAGATAAGAAAATATTAGAAACAAAATTAAAAGAGATGAAATCTTTAATTAAGAATGATTTAGAAGAAAATAAAATGTAATGGAATATCAGCATGTTGCATGTTTATAAAAAATAAACGTCACACTATTAGTGTGACGATTCTTACTTTTGGAGGAGCCAGCCGGATTTGAACCGGCGATGAAGGTGTTGCAGACCTGCGCCTTACCACTTGGCTATGGCTCCATTACAAATGATATTTTAATATAAAATACCATATTTGTCAAAAGAAAAAATTTATATCTTTTATAATATCATATGATTACAAGAATTTTTGGTCATTCTCTTAAATTCATTACATAAATTTTTCCTCTTATATTAACTAATAAATCTATTTTTTCCGCTGATTCTATTTCACTTGGAACTATTAAAATCCAATAATCTTTTAATTGATTAGGTGTTATATTTGTAACAGTTGTTTCTTTAGTGTTATTATTTCTAGTATATCTTACTTGAACAAAATCTTTAATAAAGTTATTTGTTCCTTTACGTGCTTTATAGTAAGATGAGTTACTATCTATTTTAAAATTTCTTTCTATTGCTAACAAAGTTTTATTTGCCCCATATTTTACTGGGTCTACTCCAATAGTTTCTTGTAAATTTTGACACATTAAACTACTACATTTTTCATAATTATAAGTATAACTTTTAGTTATAGAGTAACTTTTTAATTGAATTTCAGTTGCTCCTAATCTTGTATCACTTAATTCTAAAATTTTACCAAAATTAACTACTTTTTCATCACTATTTTTTAATATTTTTTCATAGTTTAAATTAACTTCTTTGTATACAGGAGTTATTCCTAAATTTGTTTGAGCGATAGACTCTAATATTCTTAATTTAATATTTTTATTAACTTTATTTTCTGGTATTTCATAACAAATAACATACGTATTAGTAACTCCAGAATCTATAGTAGTATCTCTTGTATAAGGAATTCCTAAATCTATGAAAAAGCTTCCTTTATCTAAAACAGGCATTATACTTTCATCATCAGCCATTATTTTAAAGTTTTCATAATCTAGTCTAGTTGAATTTTTACTTCGATTTTCTATTTTTAATGAAACAGCTAGATAATATTTACCATCTATCTTACGTCCTCCTACATCTAAATTACTTAATTCACTATCAACTACTTGAACTAATAAGCCATTATGGTTAAAACTTTGTAATTGTTTAAAATTTTGATGATAAATGCCATAATTAAAATATAAAATTGTCCCTACTAATACAACTAAAAAGATAATAAAGAAAAAGAAAGTTGATTTATTTTCAATAAGATAATATTTTATTTCTCTTATTAATCTTCTAAGACCTCTTTTGTATTTATAAGAATTATCTCCTAGGTTAAGCTCAAACTCTTCACTATCAATATCTTCTATCTCTAATTCTTTAATATCAGCTTCAAAATTAAATTTTTTTAAATTAAAGCCTATAGCTCTTTGAACTGTAAAAAATATGAAAAAGTATTGAGGAATATATACTAAATAGGAAATATCACGATATAACCTTGCTGATTTAGCGGCTAAAGTTTCTGTTTCAATTAAAGTAAAAGCATTATAATAGAAAGTAATTACAATTAATAAAATTATATAAAAAATCATTATAAACATATAAAATTTAGTGCTTTTTTCTTTTTGTTTCATAAGAAAATAAATAGCTAATGATAATAAAACAATTCCAATAATAGCAATATATATAAGATAACTAATATAATTACTAGCTATATTTATTTCACTTACAGTATAGTTATTTTTAATAAAGACATTAAAAAAATTAACGATATTTCTTGTTTTTATAATTAAATAAAGTAGCGGAAGGCATAAAATAATATGGATTAATTTAAAATGCTTTATTAAAAAAGCATAAGGTTTTTTTAATACCATAATTAGTCACCCACTTTTCTTGATATATTTATTATAATGAAAAAAATCCTGTTTATCAAGATTTTTTGTTTACTAATATTTGTCCTTCTGACAAGTATATTATATTATTATCATTTAAGACATCAGCAATATTTGTTTTAAACATTGAAGCTACATTATTTAAAGTATCTCCCTCTTTAGTTATATAATATGAATATCCACTTTTAGGAATTAATAAATTTTGATTTGGATAAATATAATCTTCCATTTCTAAGCCATTCATTGTGGCTAATAATTCGGGATTTATATTATATTTTCTAGCAATAGCATATAGAGAATCTCCTTTTTCAACTGTATAAGTATTAAAATAATTTGTATCATTTATAGGCATTTTTCATCACTCCTATAGTAAAATATGTATTTTTTAAAAAAGTGACACTTGTTATTCAAATATTACTTTATTATCGATTATTTTTTATACTTTTTTCTAATTTTTCATTATAATAGTTAAACATTTTTGGTAAAATATCATTCCCTAATTCTGTAATCATTAAAAAATTAGACATTAAATTTTTAAATTGTAAAGGACTTAATATTTCACTTAAATATTTTACTGATAAGTAACTTAAATCATACCCATTATAATTTTCATTAATAAATAAATTACCATGTGTTAAATCATTTATTTTAGGTATTATTTACGTTTCTTTTTTGAACTTTAAATAGTATTTACAAAAATTATCATTCTCACTTAAAAAAGTTTTTTCTCCTGACATATATTGAGCCATACCCTCATCATACCACACTATTCTTTTAGAATAATCATTATTTAATACGTATTTCATATATAAAATATGAAATAATTCATGGCTTGCTATATATAATTTTTTGGATTGAAGTTTAGGATTTACATAGGCATTAACCATTTCTTTATCATAGGTACCTATTGCATATTCTGGTAAAGATTTTCTTTCACCTTAACATATATATAAATTCTCTAAATTCTTCTAAATTATCAAAATAATTAACAATTGTCTTTTATTCATTAGAAATACCAAAAAGCATTTTATATTCCATTGCTTTTTGATTAAGTATAGGCATTGTTTCTTTGACTAAATTTTCTAAACTATCAGAATAATTTATTTTACATAAATTTGTTTCTAAAATTTTTCTCATTATTATTAATCTCCTTTATATTTAATATACAAAAATTACATTATCATAGTTAAAATTCCATTCAAAATTACTCATTAATTCTACTTCATTATAATAATTAGAATATCCATATAATTTATCTCCGACAAGATAGTAGATAATATCATCATTTGATAAAATAATTTTTGAAGGGCTTTTTTGACTAATTATAATTGGTTGATTTTTAATATTAATAGTTAAATTTTTTTCTTTAGAAAGTGTTACATCTTCCACTAAATAAAAGGGACGTTCATCTTTAATGATATCATCAATTTTCTTTTCAACAAATTCTTTTTGATAAGTTATTCCCATTCCTTTTGAACTTACTTTTTTTAATTCTTTTTTTCGAGGATTAATTGTCCATTCAACATTTTCATGTTTATCAATTAAATACATTTTCTCTTTATATACTCCTAAAATAACACTGTCAAAATATATTTTTTCTTTTAAATTCCAAGTAGTAACTTTGTTATTTTTCATATTAATTATGTAAGCTTTATCAAAATAATAGTCTTGTTCATAATCAGGTACAAATAAATAATTATCAACTTTAGTTATTAAAGGGGCATGATATATATCTTTATTAAATATTTTTAAATCAGTAATATTATTATCTTTAATTACACTAAAACCTTTGTAGTTATAGATATAATAAGTGTGATTTAAAGTAGAATAGACATTTATTTTATCATTGTTTAAATTAATTATTTGATGGTCATTAAAAAGATATTTTTCTAAATTTTTTTGCATTTTTTCACTAGTTAAATGAAAACTTATTTGTTCATCTTTTTGATAACATACTGGATACAAATAAACATAGTTACTATCCATTGTTAAACATATTTCATTTTCTTCTTCAAATACATTAATATTATTAATTAATTTTTGATGACGCTTATAAGATTCTTTAGTAAGAGTTAAAAAATCTTTATTTTGATAATTTATTTTAAAGAAATATAAAGAAGTGTTTTTCTGATATTCTTCTTCTACTTTAATGTCATTAATATAATATGTTTTTTGATAATCTTTAGGAAACATATATTTAATTATAAATATTATTAAAAGTAAAAAAAGACAAAAGAAAACTATTTTATTTAATTTCATTTTGCCGATAGCCATATTTTTTCTTCTCTTCCATCATAAATTCAGAAATACTTGTCTCTATTTCTACTAAAGAATCTTTAGCTAAATTAGTAATAATAACTTGTTCTTTTACAGTATCTATTGTAACTTTTCCCCATAAAAATCCTCTAAATATTTGCATATCATTGAATAAATCAGGAGTTATGGAATTAAGAGAATAACCAAATAAAACTCTTTTTTGACCAATTAAAATTCTTTTATTGGTTAAAACAACGGCTGCAGTTGTAAAAAAATCTAAAAACGAATCATTTTTTTGACCAGCAAAAGCATAAATAACTTCTTCACCAGGATTTAAATGTTCTTCAACTACTGAGGCATTTTGATATAATCGCCATGCAACTGTAAAAGGATATTTCTTTTTAAACTCTTTTATTTTTTCATAACAAGACATACTATCACTTCCAATTTAATTTTATCACAAAGATGACAATAATTGATAAAATTTTTATTTGTGATTAAGAATTTTTGCTTATTTTAGGGTATGGGGATTTTCTTTTGTTCCTTCACCGACTACAATCTGTGTACTCGACCTTAGATAAGCGGCAGGGCGAACGGCACGAGCATCGTAGGCATAGTCGCCGAGCACGCGCCCGTCAGAATACACATAGAACACACGGTAAGCAAACGACGAATGAGGGACAGGGGTTAAGGTCCATTGATAATTACTACTATCATATAACCAATCATTTCCTTTACAATCTGGACTACTTTCATTCCAGTTGACCATACTTGTTGTTAAACATCTATTTCGGTCTTCTCCTCCTATTGCAAATCCATAGTCAGAGGGATACATAAGTCCTATATACCCATCCCATGTGGTTGTTCTTGGAACTTTATCAGTACAGTAATTTCCACTGTTGCATGTCTTTCCATTATGATTACTTCGTTCTGCTTGATATGTTGCATTTGCTAGCCACTCTGATGTATTGTATGATTCAAAAGTTCCTGTATTCCATCTTACTTTCGCTAATTTGTTTCTTGCTTCCTTAGTTAATCCTATACTACTAAAATCACAAGCTGTCTGACTATCTTTTGAACCGTTGTAGCATTGTCCACTTGTTTTTTTCCAATATGCTCCTGTATTTAATGTAGTCATTAAATCAGCTTGACTCCATTCATTTACTCCTTCTCCTCCGTTTACTCCGTTTGCTGATGAGTCCCAGCTCCAATTTCCTATGCTATCTGCTCTGATTATTTTGACTAAATTCTCTGTGTTACTTATTTCTCCATATTCATCTACTACTGGTATATTTTTCATTGCTCCTATTATTCGCCATAGGATTTTTCCTCCACTAGAGTCTCTATCTCCTATATCTATATAATTGTTTGGGTTTGCTCCTATATATCTTAAATTATTATCATATGTATCATCATAGGCAAACATAGAAGGATTTTTTTCTTTTAAGCTTTCAATTTGTCCATAATCTTTTTCAGTAA
Organism: uncultured Bacilli bacterium; assembly: GCA_947631205.1. GTDB lineage: Bacteria > Bacillota_I > Bacilli_A > RF39 > UBA660 > Ventrenecus. The sequence goes on from CANRKL010000010.1 coordinate 5,712, forward strand.
AGTATAATGTACATTTGGTTTTAGTTTTAGTTATATTTAATACTTTTGGAGCCCATGACGCATTATCCCATTCAACACTGGCACCATTGCTACATTCAGCATGCTCAAAATATAAGCCTGCTCCTTTCTTAGGCATTTCATCTAGTTGTTGGTCACTTCCTTTATAAAACGCAAAGAAAACATCGCCACTACCTTCATACTGTACTGTCCCTTCCATCACTTTAAAACTGACACTTTCTTGGTAGTTGGCATAACTTTTATTTATTAAATACCCCCCCCCCAGCGCATATTACGCCAAGGGCTACCGCAAAAGTCATAAGTTTCTTTTTATTATTTTTCTCTTTATATTTGTCTATTCTCATGACCTCACTCTCTTTCTATTATCTACATCATACCACAAAATAAAAAAGAAGTATAATCTTTTTTGTTACACTTCTATACTTTTTTACTACGTCCTGTTCTTTCCCAACCAGATACACTTTTTTTTGCACTCCACATAGTTTCTTCTCTAATTACTTCACCATCTATCTTTGTAGCTTTTATTTTATCAGTACTAGTATATTTATAGCACTTATCTCCACTTAATTCATAACCACTTGGACATTTATAAGATACAAATTCTTTAATTTGGTCTTTTACACAACGATTATTAACTAATCTTGCTGCACTATCTTGGCAATAGTAATATGATTTTGTAGTTTTTGATTTAGAACATTTAGTACTTCCCCCTGTTCCTGTTTTAGTATAACCTTGTGGGCAAGTGTAAATTTCACTTCCACTTTTAGTTTTAGCAGTTACCTTTTTAATACAAGTTTTGCCATTTAACTGATAACCACTTGGACATTTATAAGTGGTACTTATATTTTTAGTAGCTTTAACGGTTTTTTGGCATTCATTTCCTACTTTAGTATAACCACTTGGACATTTAATTGTTGCAGCTGTCTTTATTGGAGCAAGAGTATCTACGTAACATTTAGTTTCTGTTCCATTTAAAGTGTATCCACTGTCACAATATTTTACTAAATAACTACTTTTATATACTTTACATTTACCATTTTTGTAATAAGTTCCACTAGGACAATCATAACCTGATATAGTTCTTGTATATCTTTTATAACGACTTAAGCCATTGCTACCTACACCCGCAAATTCATAAGTAATTGTATTGGAATTTTTAGGAGCTGTTTTGTATTGATATATGTTATCTAATTTCCAATTAGTGTATAAGGGATTAGCATTTACATAGACATAGCAACTTTCTTTATTTTTATCATAAGTTCCTTTTGTACAACGATATTTTACAGAAGAAGTTAAACGACATATTGATTTGCCTATTAAAGTTCCATTATTACAAGAATATGTAGCAGGAACTTTAGTTCCTTTAGTTTTAATTATGCAATTTGTTCCGCTTAAAGTTCCAGAAGTACAACTGTAGTTAGTTTTATTTGAAGCTGTTGCATTAATTGTTTTTTGACAAACACCATTTACTAATTGGTATCCACTGTCACAATAAAGAGTAGAAGCACTTTTGGTAACAATTGGATTAGCATACTCATATTCAGTCTTTGGTGCAGAATAATTTGCCGCTGTATTAGAAGCTGGAATTACTTTATATTTAGGAGTTGCGTCCACGGTTAGTAGTTTAGACTCGCTATAGCAATATTGACCATTTAAGACAAAACCATCTGGGCAATCATAACTTTCTGCTGACCTAACTTGTTTTTTATATTCATAAATAGTGGTCAAAGAAGTATCACTAGTAGTATTATTATTTTCATTAGAAGTATTATTTGAACTATTTTCTTTTACTTGTTCATCTTTTTTTTCTTCGGTATCTTTATTATCTTTAGTTGTTGTTTTAGTTTCTTTATATGTAACACTATAATCTTTTTCTTTAGAATCTCCATTACATAATAAGTAAATATGTAAATTATATTTAGTTGCACTTTCTTTAGTTAAACTAGCATAGCTATTTTCTTTATCACACACATTTTTCTTTTTGTCTTTTAGTTCACTAATAAGTGAAGAGTTTATCATATCTTGCAGTGTTAAATCGTATTCTTCATCAACACTATTTGGTCTATTTTCTTCTTCTTTAAAATAAGTATAAGCCCCTGCTCTCATCATTTCTACATTTTTATCAAATATTTTTTCGCTACTATCCCCTTTTAATTTAGTAAAAACATAAATAAAGAGAAAAGCAAAAGCTAATAAAATGGCTAATTTGATTACTATTGAAACCCAATCAGCTTTAAAAGATATTTTTTTAACTTTCTTTTCATTATCTTTTATTTTTTCAGTTTTTTCTTTTTCTTCGTACATATCTATCCCCCATTAATTGTCTTAATATTAACTTAAAGATTAGAAAAAGTCAATAATAAAGTAAGTAAAAGGGCTTTGTAAAGGCAAATAAAGGCTCTTTTTATTCAAAATGATTAGTTAAATTCTTCTAAAATTTTAAAGTGAATTATAATTACTTTATCATCATCAGCTAAAATATTTTCTTTATCACATAATTTTTTAACATCTTTATATAATTTTATTTCTTCATTTATAAATTCTACAAACATAATAAAATCATTTTCTTTATTGGTAATTAAGGCTTGATATTCTTTTTTCTTGTATACTTTAGGTCCTCTATATTCGGGATACCATTTTATCATTCTAAAGTCTCTTTTTCCTTCTTTTATTTTATTTAGAACAAAATCACTATATTGGTATATTAAGGCATTTTCATATTTAGAATGAATTTTGTTTTTAAATCTTTTTGAGGGTATTTTAGTTTCTTTTAAATCTTTCATACCAATAAATTGTAAATATTTTTGTAATTTTTTTAAATATTCAAGTTCTTGATTACTATAATACTGTTCTTCATCTTTAGATATTTTAAATGTTTCTGGAGAAAAATAGAGACTTCTTACTACTTCTTCAAATGTATGAGCGTGAGTATGAGAAACAACAAATTTTTTAATAATTTTTCCCTTTTCATCTTTTTGCCAGGTCATGTGATTATCAGTAAAAGGATAATAAAAACCTACAGAAGCAATTGTTTCTAAAGCAGATGATATAGTATTATTAACAACTAAATCTTTTTTATTATTAAAGTAAACATATTCTAATACTTGTCTTTCCTCATCCCAAAAAGGAGTTGGTAAGTTATTATTTCTAAATTTATCATATCTTTTACAAAATTTTTGATATTTATCTTCTTGCATATATATACTCCTTAATTTCTAACTATATTATATAATTTTTTCTATAGGAATTCTATTTTATTTAAAAGAAATATCCTTTTTAAAATTTTTACATAAATATGCTTTTTTTCATTTTTTGTGACAAATAAACAAGCATTTTTTTTCAAATTACGTACAATAAAATGAAAGGAGAATAAAAATGAACTGTAATAATAGTGATTATCAAAGAGCATATAATTATGTAAAAAATGCTCAGAAAAACTCTTTTATTCAAGGGTGTTGTTGTGGTAGACAATTACCAGGGCCTACGGGGCCTACGGGACCAGCTGGACCAGCAACTATCGATGTTGGTACTACATCAATAGGTATCCCAGGAAGTTTACCAAGTGTTACCAATAGTGGAACTAATCAAAATGCAGTTTTAGATTTCATTATTCCAGCAGGACCAACGGGACCTATTGGACCTACTGGACCACAAGGAATTATAGGGCCAACTGGGCCACAAGGTGAGATTGGACCTACTGGGCCTACGGGGCCTACAGGACCTATTGGACCTTTAGGACCGACAGGAGAGACAGGTCCTGCACCAACTTTACAAGCAAATGCCACTACTGTGTTACCAGGAGAGGATGCCGAAGTCCAAGTTGTTAACAATGGTAATGGAGATTATACTTTAAATTTTTCTATTCCAGAGGGACCAACAGGACCTGCTAATGGCTTAAATGCTTATGGTGGTCTTTATTCAACAGGAGCTACTACTCTTTCTTCTACTTCTAGTGGAACTCCTGAGACTATCCAAATGAATACTGAACTTCCAGCTTTAAACGTTACAACAAATACTGGAGCTTATTCTATAACTATTCCAAGTGACGGTAATTATTCTATAACTTATAATGCGGTTATTAATTTAACAACAGCAGGGGCATCAACTTTTTCTATAAGAACAGGTGGCTCTGATGTACCTGGAAGTACATTAAATGTTACACCTCAAACAAGTCAAGATATGGACGTTTCTTATAGTTTTATTGCCACTTTAAATGAAAATGACGAATTAACTTTTGCTGTTGAAGGTAATGGACTAGATGGTCAAGTAAAACAAGCTTCTGTGGAAGTTTTAAAATTAAATTAAGTTTCTTATACTCCAATTCCTTATTCTTTTAGAGAAGTTATCTTTAGCTTCTCTTTTTTATTATATGAAAAAAGAAGTTATTCATTATCTTTAACTTCTAAATATTCATCACTTACTTGGTCTATTTGTTCAACAATATCATCATCAACTAATTCTTCATAGTCATCTTCTAAGTCTTCAACGGGAACTTTTATTTTGGTATCTCCCACAATTTCTACTCCAAGTTCTTTATCAATATCTAACATTATTTTACCATTTTCAATATTGACATTAGATACATTAGGTTGTTTTAAACTTCTAACCATTATTTCTGAATTAGATGAGAGAGTTTGTTCACCTTTTAAAGGTACTTGATAAAGTTCATGATAACTAAATCTTTTAGTATTTACTTTTGTTTTGGTATCATCATTATAACTATACCAAACATTAACATCAAAAGCTCCATCTACTCCTACTTTATCTCCCTCTTTCATTCCTTTAAAGTTATGATTAATAACCCAGCAACCTAAAACAGTATTAACATCTTCATCAGGAGTCATTGATAAATGTAAATTAGTTGCTTTTTTAGCTTTTCCAACAACTGCCTTAGTTACTATTTCTTTATAATTACCCATATAATTTCACCTCTAGTTTAATCTATGCTAAATACCCAAAAAATGTTCTTTTTTTCCTTTTTAAAACATGGTAAAATAAATTAGGAGTGATAAATATGGATTGTATATTTTGTAAAATAATTAATAAAGAAATACCAAGTAAAATTTTATATGAGGATGATTTAGTAGTGGCTTTCTTAGATATTAATCAATATTATTTAGGACATACTTTAATTATCCCTAAAAAACATTTAACTACTATTTTAGACGCGGATAATAATATCATTGCTCATATGTTTGATGTAGCTAAAAAATTAAGTAAAAATATTATGGAAAAATTTAACCAAACAGGAATAAGTTATGTGATAAATTATGGAACAGAACAAGAAGTAATGCACTTACACTTACATATTTGTCCTAAAAATAATCACAATGAAGATAATTTAGAATTAGATGAGATTTATCAAAAATTAATTAGTTAAAATGGATTTATTGAAAAGACTTATTTGTCTTTTTTATTTTGACATTAAAAAAAACAAACAAGTTGTTTTTACTTATTTGCCTATTATTACTTTTGATACTTCAAACTAATCATTAAATATTACTCCTCTTCTTTAGGCATCATTATTAAGGAAGAACTTTCCTTAAAACTTAATAATTTATGAACATTTTCAATATCTTTTAAAGTTATGCTTTCTAAAATTTCTTTTTCATTATCAATTATTCTATTTTCATATATTAAGTAGCTTGAAATAAGAGCATTAACTTCTTCTTGGTCTTCAAAATCTACAATCAAAGTAGCCAAAACGGATTTTATTTTACGATTAATATCTTTTTCATCAATTTCCATATTATTTAATTTATCATACAATATTTTTTCAACATCAGCAGGATATTTAGTACGACAACCAACTTCAATTATCATGTAATCATATACTTTATATGCTCCAAAAAATAAATTATATATTAATTTTTTTTCTAGTAATTCTTCTTTAAATAGTGAAGTACTTCCAAAATTAGACGCTAGTATTAGTTTAACAATGTTAAATAGTTTAGTTTCTTCAAAGCCTTCAAATATTTTTAAAGGTATTTTAATATTAATTGTTAGTTCTGGTATTTCAACATTAGCTTTAATTATTTCTTTTTTACTAACAACTTTTTTTCCTTCTTTGTAATTTTTAATAATGGGACTCTTAAATGGCGGAAAATCTTTATTTTGGAAATAATCTTTTACTATTTTTACTACTTCATAAGGGGACACGTTTCCTGTTACTACTAAACACATATTAGATGGGTGATAAAAATATTTATAGATAGTTTTTATTTCTTCAAAAGTTATGTTATTAATGTCTTCTTCGGTTCCAATTAAATCAACACCATTAGGATATTTTGAAAATAACATTTTATTCATTTTAAAGTAAGCTATTACTCCTGGATTATCTTCCCTCATTCTTTGTTCTTCTAATATTGGAACTCTTTCATGTTCAAAGTTTTCTTGATTGAATTTTTTTTCAAAAATATTACTTAATAATAATTCTATATTTTCTTTTAAATTTTTACTACCAGTAAATTCAAATGATGTTTTTTTATAATTAGTATAAGCATTACTATGACTTCCTAATTTATTAAATAAGGATAATAATGGTTCTTTATCGACGTTTTCACACATAACATGTTCTAAGTAATGGGCAGACCCTCTAGTCATTTCATATTTTTTACCTTTAACAGTAAAAGTGGTATTATCAGCTCCATAAGAAACAATTAAATTTCCTTTAAATGAATGAGATGTTTTACTTTGCCAGATATATATTCTAAGTCCATTATCTAAGGTGCTTTCATAAATAGTTTCATCGAGGCCCCTCATTTTAATTTCTTTCATCTTTATCTGCCTCCTTTAAAATGTATACTAAAGATTTTTTCAATTTTTTAGCAAATTTTTTAACATCATCAATTGTTACTTTTTTTAGTTCTTCTTTTTCTTCTTCAATTAATAAATCACCTAATAAGATATGAAAATAATAATTATCTAAAATATATCCGGGATTGTCTTCGCTCATAGTTATATTGGAAATAATTTTTTCTTTTTGAAGTTCAAAGTATTCTTCATCTATTTCTCCATTTTCCATTTCTTTTAAGGCTCTGTTTATTCCTTTAATAGCTTGGGGAACATTTTTATAGTTTAAGCTAGTATAAATTAAAAGATAATGATTAGATAAGTTTATTGTACAACCTCTTGCATAGACTAAAGGATTTTCTATTCGTAAGTATGTTGCTAATTTATCGGATTGATTAGCATTTCCTAGAATTTGACAATATACTTTATAGACTACTTGCTCTTCAAATTTTGTAATGTTATCATATTGAAGATACATTAATAACTGTGTTTGAACATATTTACTAGGTACTTCTAATTCTTGATAAGGACTTATTGGATTATCAACAAAATAGTCATAAGTATCTTCAACAATTGTTTCTTTTTGAAAGTACTCTTTGAAATATTTAGCTATTAAGTCCATATCTAAGTTACCAATTACTAAAATATCTACTTGACTATCTTCCCATAATTTTTTGTAATCATTTAGTAAATCTTCGTTGGTAATAGCATCTATATCTTCATGAGTTCCTAAAACTGTTTTACTAGAAAAACTATTAGCAAATAAAAAATCTCGGGATTCTTTTAAAGCATAATCTAAAGCTCTTTCTTTATAACTATCTATTCGACGATGAAATGATTCTTTTTTAATAGATACACTTATTTCATCAAATTGGTTATTGTTTATGTTAGGATTTAAGATTGAATCACACAAGAACTTAACACAATTTTCTAAATAATTTTTATCATTTATATATTTAGGGGAAATAAAATCAAACCCAAAACTAGAATGAAGACATTTACCATATTTATTTACTGAAACAGTAAAATCACTATTATATAATTCTTCTAAAGCAATTAAAACGTCTCTTCTAGTTGGATATTTTTTAGTAGTATACCCCATTATATTAATTAAAAAAGTCCTTAAAGGCATGTTAACTTTAAGCGCGTCATTGACAAAATTTATTTCCATATGACAACTTTTAAAGTTCTCATTTTTAATCGTGATTAGCCTAAAACTATCAAATTGAACTGTATTGCACTCCATTTTAAGACACCTCTTTCTTATTATGTTCAATAACTATATTTTTTACACTAAAAAGAAAAAATAATTTATAAGTTAAATTACTGCTTCACTTCTCTAATTTTATCAAATTAATTTTATAAAGTCTATAAATTAAATTGCTAAATCAATTAATTACGTAAACATTAAAAAAATAAGCTTATTTTAGCTCATTTGATTTAAATAAAATATCAAATTTAAATATATAGGTCATACAAAAAATCAAGGTAGTATTATATACATATTTTTAATATCACCTTAGTTATATTACTCATATTCAGTTATTTCTTTTTCATCTATTTCATCAACAAATAAATATTTGTGCAATTCTATCATTGTATGTATTATTCTTTTTTCAATTAACATAATAAATGGAATTGGATCTTCTTCTAAATCCATTTTTGATAATGCTTCATAATATTCTCTTCTACATTTTTGGTCAATATAAATTGGAGGTATCTTCTTTTTACTTAAAAGCCAATTCATAATAGCTCTTGATATTCGTCCATTTCCATCTCTAAATGGATGAATAACAATAAACTTGTAGGTAAAATATACTACTTGTTCTATATATTCACCTATTTCATATCGGTCTATATTTTTCATAAAAATTTGTAATTCTTCATCAAGTTCATTAATTCTTTCATTTATTTCATAATAAGGAATTGGTTGTATTGTTCCTCTTTTTAAAACTACAGTTCCATCTCTATATTTACCATTATCATCAGGATACGGAACATATTTAAATAATAATGAATGTAGTTGCTTACATTTTTTAAACGAAATATCGTCTTTTGTAGTAATTACATATTGTTGCAACTCAAAATTACCGAGTGTCATTACTATTTCTTCATTGTCACTTTCAAAAAATTGACTATCAGCTCCATTAAAATTTAAGTCTGCTAATATATAATTCAATTTTTTTCTATCAATTATTACACCTTCAAGTTTATTATCGTTATAAATATAATTTTGCAAAAATTTTTTCCACGTATATTTATTAATATCAGCCATTATAAAACTCATTGAACTTATGACATTTGATAATAATACACTATCAATTTTATTACTTATTAATTCTTGCCTTTTAGATGATACTCCATATTCACGCATTCTTTGTCTTAATGATTCAGAAGATATATCACCTTCTATCATATTCAAATCATAGGCAATTCTATTTAAACATGAATAGAAACTAACACCGAAATATTCAGCTATTATTGTAATATTTTCAAAATTAATAAATCCATCTTCATTTTTGTATTGTTCACATAATATTTTTAGTTCTTCAGTAGGCATGAGTAAATACCCAGCAAAGTCATTTGCATATTTTTCTATTTTTTTACTTGAACGTTTTAAACACTCAATGTAATCTGTTGTCCCCTTTTCTTTATTTAAATCTTTTATAAAATGACAATATTCATGCGCAGCAGTAAATCTTTGCCTTTGCAAGCCATTATTTGAATTAATTCCTACAATTGTACAATTATCTTCATCGTTGATAATGATTCCATCTAAATTTTCAAAATCTTTTAATACAATATATATGCCAGCATTACGGAGAATTTTAAATGGGTCTATTGGAAAAGTTAATTTGCTATTTTTTCTTAATTTTTCTAATTCACTTTTAGCTAATTCTTCTGGTGTCATATTACTAATCCTTATTGTGTGACTTTAAAATATTTTTATATTCGATTAAACTAATAATCTCTTTTTTGTCTTTTTCACTAAGTTTATTAAATCCTCTTGCAAAAGCTACATCACTGTTACTAATAGTATAGTTATCTTTTGTTAATTCATCTATACTTATATTATATAATTTTGAAAAATTCATTAATTCCTGCAAATCAATTTTACGTTCACCTTTTTCAATTCTTAATATTGCATCTCTACCTATTTTTAAAATTTCAGCAACTTGTTCTTGGGTTAATCCCATATATTTTCTAAGTTTTCTTAGTCTTTCGCCTATTTTTTTATAATTTAATTTTTCCATATGAATCACCTCAATATAAATTCATTTATATTATATGCAAAATATGTTGAAAAAGTCAACATTTTGTTTTGCTAAGTGTTAAAAAAAATAAGCTTATTTTAGCTCATTTTTTGATTAATCAAATTGACTATTGTATATTTCGGCATAAAAACCATTTTTCTTTAAAAGTTCTTCATGACGACCTACTTCAACGATGTCACCATCTCTCATAACTAATATTAAATCGGCATCTCTAATTGTAGATAGACGATGAGCAATAACAAATGAAGTTCTTCCTTTCATTAATTCATCCATAGCTTTTTGAATTAAGATTTCAGTTCTTGTATCAACGTTGCTTGTTGCTTCATCTAATATTAAAACTTTGGGGTCTGCTAAGATGGCTCTTGCTATTGTAAGTAATTGTTTTTGGCCACCACTTATGTTACTAGTATCTTCATTTAATTCCATATTATATCCATTACTTAATGTTTGAATAAAATGGTCAACACAAGCTTTTTTACTTGCTATATAAACTTCTTCATCAGTGGCATCTAAATTACCATATCGTAAGTTTTCCATAATAGTTCCACTAAATAACCAAGTATCTTGAAGAACCATACCAAATAATTTACGATAGTTATTTCTATCAATTTTAGATATATCATGACCATCTAGGTAAATATGACCAGAATTTAAATTGTAAAAACGCATTAGTAATTTAACAATTGTTGTTTTTCCCGCACCAGTAGGACCAACAATGGCAATTTTTTGACCTGCCTCCACTTTGGCACTAAAGTCATTAATAATTATTTTATTTTCATCATAACCAAATTTAACGTGGTCAAATGTCACATTTCCTTCTATTTTTGACATATCAATTTCTTCACATGGAACATATTCTTCTTCTTCACTTTCTAAGAAGTTAAATATTCGCTCAGCAGCTGCAACCATTAATTGTAATTGGTTAGATACTTGAGCTAATTGGCCTATTGGTTGAGTAAAGTTTTTAGAGTATTGAATAAATGATTGAATATTACCAACTGTAATATTACCTTTTATGACATAGTAAGCTCCAACAATCGAGATTAGTACATAATTTAAATTACCAATAAAGTTCATAATTGGTTGCATAAGTCCTGATAAAAATTGACTTTTCCAAGCTGATTCATAAAGTTTATAATTATCTTTATCTAATTTATCTAACATTTTATCTTCAGCATTAAAGGCTTTGACAACTGTATGTCCACCCATCATTTCTTCAATTTCTCCATCAACGTGTCCTAAGTAGGCTTGTTGATTGACGAAATGTTTTTGACTTTTGCCAACTATAATGGCGACGATGACAGAAGCTATTGGTAAAACTAAGGCTGTTATTATAGCTAAGGTAACATTAATGGAACACATCATTACAAATATGCCAATTACGGTTACAATTGAGGTTACTAAAGTAACAGCACTTTGATTTAGACTCATTCCTAATGTATCTATATCATTAGTTATTATTGATAATGTTTCACCTATTGTATTTTTATCAAAGTATTTCATGGGTAATTTTTTGATTTTTTCACTCATTTGTCTTCGCAAATTATATGTTGTTTTTTTACTTATTCCAGCCATTATGAAACTTTCAATGTAAGAAAATATTGATGATAAAATATATATTCCTAGTAAAAACAATAATATTTTAGCAATATTGGAAAAATTTATTCCACCAGTACCAGTTATTTTATTAACTAATCCTACATATAACTCTTGAGTAGCATTTCCTAGTATTTTAGGGCCAACTATAGAAAATATGGTACTTAATATAGCAAAGATAAAAACAATAATTAAACCTATTTTATATTGTGATACATAGTGAATCAATTTTTTTAATGAGCCTTTAAAATCGGCTGCTTTAGAAAATTCTTTGTTACGCATTTAATTCACTCTCCTTTAATTGAGATAAAGCAATTTCTTTATATACTTGACAATTTTTTAACAATTGTTCATGGGTGCCAATTCCAACGATTTTTCCTTCATCTAAAACAACAATTTGGTCAGCTTTTAATATTGTACTTATTCTTTGGGCAACAATTAATATAGTTGCTTCTTTAGTATAATCATTTAAAGCTTTACGAAGATTTACATCAGTTTTAAAATCAAGGGCTGAAAATGAATCATCAAAAATGTATATTTTAGGATTTTTGGCAATAGCTCTTGCTATAGATAATCTTTGTCTTTGACCGCCACTTACGTTACTTCCACCTTGACTTATCATATATTCTTCTTTTTTATCTAATTTAGATACAAATTCTTCTGATTGAGATATTTCTAAATATTTACTAATATCATCATTGGTATTTTCTTCTCCTAATAAAACATTTTCTTTAATTGTTCCAGAAAATAAATTACCTTTTTGAGGAACATAGCCAATATTTTCTCTTAAGTCACTTAATTTAACATCTTTGATATTGACATTATCAATTAGTATTTCTCCTTTAGTTACATCAAAGAAGCGAGGTATTAAATTAATTAAAGTACTTTTTCCGGAACCTGTGGAACCTATAAAGGCCGTAGTTGTCCCAGGTCGGGCTGTAAAATTAATGTCGCTTATAACTTCTTCATCGGCATCAGGATAAGCAAAACTGACATTTTTAAATTCAATTAATCCTTTAACATTAGTAAATTTTTGAGGGTTATCACTGTCAATAATAATATTTTTCGTATTTAAAACTTCGGCAATTCTTTTAATACTAACAATGGCTCTTGGAAGCATTATTGATACCATACTAATTAATAAGAAAGACATGATGACTTGGATTGTATAAGTAATAAAGGCCATAAGTGTTCCAACTTGTAATGTTCCAACATCAATTAGGGAAGCTCCAACCCAAATAATTAAGATGGAAACTCCATTCATGACAAACATCATGGTTGGCATCATAAATCCCATTATGCGGTCACAAAATTGAAGAGTGTTTGCAAGCTCAGTATTAGCTTTGTCAAATTTTTCTTCCTCTACTTTGGCAGTTCCAAAAGCTCTTATAACAGGAACTCCTGCTAGTCTTTCTCTTGATACTAAATTTAATTTATCAACTAATTTTTGAATTAAACGGAACTTTGGCATAGCAAAGACAAATAAGAAAATAACTAGGAGGATAATAATGCCAATAGCTAAAGCTAAAATCCAGCTTATACTATGTCCTAAGACTTTAAATAAAGCACCAAACCCTAAAATTGGGGCAAAAATGATTATTCTAAAAAACATAATAAATATCATTTGAACTTGTTGTATGTCATTAGTACATCTTGTAATTAAGCTTGAGACAGAAAAATTTTTAAATTCGTATGATGAAAAACTCATGATTTTACTAACTATTTTTTTTCGTAACAAATAACCAAATTTTGTAGCAATTCTACTAGCAAATAGTCCAACTATAATAGCCGTTATTAAAAGGGAGGTTGCAATAATTATCATAATAAGACCATTGTGATAAATGTAATTCATTTGAATTTTATCAACATCTATTCCCATGGTGCTGTACTCATTTTTAATAGCTTCAATGCTTATTTGATTAACCATAGATTCATCATATTCATGAATTTTTTCGCCAAACTCTGATTTAATTTTACTTAATTGTTCTTCATTCATATATTTTAAGGCGTCATAAATATTGGCATTACTTGGAATATCTATACCACTTGAAATACTAGAACTTATCATTGGATTATTAGATTTTAGTAGACTTACAAATAAAAAGTCATCAACAATAATATCTTCTATATTATTGCTACTCTTTAAAATATAATATTCTCCATTAGGTAAATTAGGGAATTTATCATCATAAGTATTATCTGTAACTGAAACTTTTTCATAACTTTCCTCTAATTTGTCTTTTTTATTACTAATTCTATAAATATCCTCATATAAACTACTACTTAATATTTCTGGATAACTATTAGTAATTCCTTTTTGAGAAATTCCAACATTAATAATTTTAGCTGTATAATCGGGCAAACTTAAATCTAATTGAGCCTGACAAATTAAAACTAAAATAGTAAATATAATTGGAATAGTAAATTTTTTAATAATTTTTAATATTTCTTTCATTTAAAAAATCCCTCTTTTCTGCAACTCTTACATTATATGCTATTTATTTTTTTTAGTCAAACAACTAAAGCAATTTTTTTATGTCTTTGGTAATTAATTATGTATGATAAAACAGAATTGTGAAAAATAGATGAAATTTTAAAAATGAGCCATATATAAATAGCTCACTTATCTATTTCTAATAACCAATCAATTATATTTATTTTGGTTATTCCATTATAATCAGCAGTTAAATCCATATCTAAAGTTATTAGATACTTAGGATAAAAATCGTTTGTTTTTTGTAATGATTTTAGTTCTCTTTCTAATACTTTTTCATCTCTTACTGATAAGGCTACTTGATAGTATTTTAAACCATCTCGATTTTTAGCTACAAAATCTATTTCTAAATCGTCAAATGCTCCAACATATACTTGATATCCTCTTCTAAGAAGTTCCAAATAAACTATATTTTCTAAGATATGGCCCATATCACTATCAGCTTTTTTACCTAAAAAATAACTTCTTAGTCCTTGGTCTACAACATAATATTTGTAACCTCTTGCCAATAAATTCTTACCTTTAACATCAAATCTTTTTACTTTATAAATCAAGAAGCTTTCAAGTAAGGCCGTTATATAATTATCAACAGTATGATTGCTAGTGGGCATTCCTTTACTTGTTAAGGTATCACTTATTTTTTTAATAGATATAGGACTACCAATACTATCAAAAATAAATTTTAAGACATTTTCTAAGACCATTTTATTAGTTATATTATTTCTAGTTATAATATCTTTATATACTACTGTAGTAAATATAGCTTCTAAGTATGTGTCTAAATCATTAAGATTATTTTTAATTATTGATATATTACCTGGCATACCTCCATTTTTCATATAATCTAAAAAATATTCATAACGACTTTTTTCTAATTTATCAAATGCACTTAAATATTCTTTAAATGACAAAGGTAACATTTTTATTTCTATATATCTTCCTGATAATAATGTTGCTAACTCTCCAGATAATAAATAAGCATTAGAACCTGTTATATAAACGTCAACATTTTTTTTTATATATAAACTATCAACAGCTTTTTGAAAATTTAAGACATTTTGAACTTCATCTAAGAAAACATAGTATTGTTTTTTTGAATCTATTTGTTTATTTACATAATCATATAGTTCTTTATAGTCTTTAAAATTATAATCTACATCTTCAAGATTTATTTTGATTATTTGCTCATCTTTAATTCCAATGCTTTTTAAGTATTTTATAAATAAATCAAATAATGTAGATTTACCACATCTTCTTATACCTGTGACAACTTTAATTAAATCTATATCCTTAAATCTTTTTAACTTTTCAAGATATTCTGTTCTTTCTATCACATTATTCACCTTCTAATAAGAATTATACATTAAAATTTATCTATAGTCAAGTTTTGGAAATATTTTTCCAAAAGTCATAATTTAATACAAGTTTTGGAAATACATAACTTTGCCACTAAAAACTTTATAATTATCTAAAAAAGTAAGATTTTTTCACTTACTTATTTTAACAATCCCACTTCCATTCACTGACTTCTTTTAGGTCAATACCATTAACTTTAATATATTCTTCATGTTTTTTTAACATTTCTTCACAATATTCTTTTAACTTTTGACCATCAAATTGAGGTAAATATTCTAAGGCTAATAAAGCTAAATGGAATCTATCAATTTTGTTTTGAACTCGCATATCAAATGGAGTTGTTATTGTGCCTTCTTCTATATATCCTCTAACGTGAATATTTTGATTTACTCTTTTATAAACTAATTCATGAATTAAATTAGGATAACCATGGAAAGCAAAAATTATTGGCTTATTGGTTGTAAAGATATAGTTATATTCTTCATCAGTTAAACCATGTGGATGAGCATAGTTGGGAATTAAGCGCATTAAATCAATAACATTTACTACTCTTATCTTTAAATTAGGTATATATTTTCTTAATAAAGATGTGGTTGCCATTATTTCAAGGGTTGGAGTATCTCCAGCACAAGCTAAGATGATATCTGGATTATTATCAATATCATTACTTGCAAAACTCCAAATACCTATTCCTTTTTCAGTATGTCTTATTGCTTGACGCATAGAAAGCCATTGTGGTCTTGGGTGTTTACTTGCTACTATTACGTTAATATAGTTTTTAGTTTGTAAAACATGATTCATAGTACAAATTAAAGTATTTGTATCACATGGAAGATAAATTCTAGCAATAGAAGCTTTTTTAGTCATGATGTGATTTAAAAAACCAGGGTCTTGATGAGTATAACCATTGTGGTCTTGTTGCCAGCAGTGACTACTTAATAATATGTTTAAGGAACTAATTGGAGCTCGCCAATTTAATTCTTTAGATACTTTAAGCCACTTAGCATGTTGGCTTACCATTGAGTCTATTATTCTTACAAATGACTCATATGTATGAAATAGACCATGTCTTCCTGTTAGTAAATATCCTTCAAGCCAACCTTCACAAACGTGTTCTGATAAATAAGAATCTAAAACTCTTCCCTCAGTACTTAAATATTCATCATTATCTTTTATCTCAGCATTCCACTGTCTATTAGTAACTTTAAATACTTCACCTAAACGATTTGATAGAGCTTCATCAGGTCCAAAAATCCGAAAGTTATTATTATCTTTATTTAATTTTATAACATCTTTTAAATAAGAACCTAAGTTTCGCATATCTTCACTATCTTGGCTACCTGGATAAGAAACATTAAATTCATAATCTTTAACATCTGGAAGTAATAAATCTTTTAAAACTTTACCACCATTAGTAACTGGATTGGCACTCATTCTTAAATATCCTTTAGGTGGAAAAGATTTATATTCATCTTTTAAAGTACCGTCCATGTTAAATAATTCTTCTATCTTATAGCTTTTTAGCCATTCTTCTAAACGATTTAAGCTTTCTTTATCTTTTTTGGTTACTTCAATAGGAATTTGATGAGCCCTGAAAGTTCCTTCAATCTTTTTTCCATCTATTTCTTTAGGTCCTGTCCAACCTTTTGGGGTTTTTAAAACAATCATGGGCCAAATTGGTCTAGTAGAAAGTTCACCATTTTGGGCTTTGTCTTTTATATTTTTAATTTTTAAAATAGCTTTATCCATGGTTTTAGCCATTTTTTGATGAATGTTATCTTCATCATCTAAACTGACGTATAAAGGTTCCCAACCACAACCACGCAAATAAGCTTCTAATTCTTTATCACTTATTCTTGATAGGACAGTAGGATTAGCAATTTTATAACCATTTAAATTTAGAACAGGTAAAACAGCACCATCAGTTTTAGGATTTAAAAATTTATTACCGTGCCAACTTGTGGCTAAAGGACCAGTTTCTGCTTCTCCATCACCAATAATAACTGTAGCAATTAAACTGGGATTATCAAAAACGGCTCCAAAAGCATGAGAAAGACTGTATCCTAATTCTCCTCCTTCATTAATACTTCCAGGAACTTCTGGTGCAACATGACTTGATGTACCACCTGGAAAACTAAAACGTTTAATAAATTTAGTTAAACCTTTTTTATCTAATGTTATATCGGGATATATTTCACTATAAGTTCCCTCTAAATAAGTATTAGTCATAGTAGCTTGGCCTGCGTGTCCTGGTCCACTAATCCATATCATATTTAAATCATATTTTTTAATTACCCGATTACAATGGATATAGACAAAATTTTGAGCTGGGGCACTTCCCCAATGACCGACTAATTTAGGCTTTATATCATCATATTCTAATGGTCTTTCTAATAAAACATTATCTTTTAAATATAGGCAAGCTGCTGAAATATAATTGCAAGCTCGAAAATAACCATCAATTTGTTTTAATTCTTCATCTTTCACACTAATCCCTCAATTCTAAAAAAAGTATACTATAGAAAAGGAAAAAAGAAAATATATAATTTTTTTAAAAGTTTATTTTTTAATTTACTCCCTCTATTACAAAGGGATTACTTTGGCTTCCATAATTACTTGCAGAATTTGGTTTTATTTTTACACTGCTTTTTAAATATGCAGTTGGTTTAATGGTAAAATTAGTACCATAGGCTTGGTTATAAGCTACTTGTCCAGCAGACCCTATAAAAAAAACAAAGTGACCTTCATATAAATTAGGATATGACGTTATGGTCCACTGATTATTATAAATATCACGTATCCAATTATTACTTTTACAATCGGGACTACTATCACTCCAACTAAGCATGGTTTTTGCTAAACATTCTGTTCTTACATTTCCTCCTACGGCATAGCCATAATCTGACGGATACATTAGTCCTATATAGCCATCCCATGTTGTTGTTCGTTCTACTACATCATTGCATTCAGCTTGACCACTTCTACATTGTTCTTTTCCGTTATGATTACTTCTTTCAGCTTGGTACATATAACTTGCTGTTGGATTATATTTAAAGCTACTAATAGAAGTATCATCTGATACTGTTCCGGTATTCCATCTTACTTTAGCTATTTTATCTTTGACACTTTCGGTAAGTCCATCGACCGTAAAATTACAGTCTTTTTGACTATTTTTTGAACCATTGTAGCATTGTCCGCTTGTTTTATTCCAATACAAACTGTTACCAATTTCACTATCTTTCGTATATATGTCTTCTGGATTTAATAATTTCATAACGTCAGCTTGGCCCCATTCATTCACTCCATATCCATTGTTTACTCCACTCGCTGATGAATCCCAACTTAATTTTCCAATACTACCTCTAATGATTTTGACTAAATTTTCTAAGTGGGTTTCACTACTCTCATCAACTACTGGGACATTATTCATGACTCCTATTATTCGCCATAAGATTTTATTACCATTAGAATCTTTATCTCCTATATCGATATAATTATTTGGACTACTTCCAATATATCTTAGATTTTCATCATTTGTATCATCATATGCTAATGTTGTTGTGTCTGTTTCTGATAATTTAAATAAATAATCATTAGCTATATTTTGGGCAAAATATAGATTACATTTTGTTTTATTCTTTGTCATATTTGTTACTATCGGTGCCCAATTTTGATAATTCCACTCAACACTTGCGCCATTATTGCATTCAGCGTGTTCAAATCCTAAGTTTTCTGTATTTCCTTTTTGAGGCATGGTTGTTAATTGTTGGTTTCCATTAAAAAATGCTAAGTAAACATTATCGTTAATATTATTCTTTTGAGGTACTTTAAATATCTTAAAGCCATTTAGAATATCAATTAATAATATAAATAATATTATAATTATTAAAGTTTTTTCTTTATTTATATATTTTTTCATATCTTACCTCAACTTTCTAACTCAAATGGATTTGCTTGACTTCCATAATTACTTTCAGAATTAGCTTTTATTTTTATATTACTCTTTAAATACACAATTGGTCGTACTGCAGAAGCACCGTCAGCACGCGTATAATCCAAATGGCTATTATATTCAATTCGAAATACATAGTATGCAAGATTCTTATTAGGAATAGAAGTCAACGTCAATTGGTCTGTTGATAATAACCAATTTGATTTACAACTTAAACTACTTTCATTCCAGTTATACATACTATTATTTAAACATTTGTCACGATAGTTTCCACCAATGGCATACCCATAATCTGATGGGTATATGAGTCCGATATACCCATCCCATGTAGTACTTCTTTCTACTGTGTCATTGCATTCATATCCACTGCTGCAAAATTTCTTTCCATGATTGTCACTTCGTTCTCCTTGATACATATATATCGCACTTGTTTTATTGTAATTTTTTGAATATTCGTCTGGCATTGTTCCTGTATTCCATCTTACTTTGGCTATCTTATCTTTCACGGTTTCAGTTAATCCTGTACTTCTAAAATCACATGTTGTTTGACCATTGTTCGAACTATTGTAACATTGTCCCACAGCCTTATTCCAATACAAACTGTTGCCAATTTCGCTATCTTTTATATATATATTTTCTGGATTTAATAATTTCATTAAATCAGCTTGACTCCATTCATTCACTCCATAACCCATATTTACTCCATTAGTTCCACCTGTTGATGAATCCCAACTATATGCGCCTATACTATCTGCTCTTATTATTTTTACTAAACTTTGACCATTATTTTCACTTTCATCATCATTAATAACTGTCATATTATTCATGACTCCGATGATTCGCCATAAGATTGGATTATTTGAACTATCTCTATCTCCTATATCTATATAATTTTTGGGACTACTTCCAATATATCTTAAATTTTCATCATTTGTATCATCATATGCTAAATTAACAGTATCTTTATCAGCTATGTCGTAAATTGTATCACTAGCAACTTTTGGTCCAAAATATAATTTACACTTTGTTTTACTTTCTTTTAAATTAGTTATCATAGGTGCCCATCTGTTTCTATTCCATGAAATACTGGCTCCCTTATCACATTCAGCGCGTTCAAATGCTAAATTATCTACATTATCTTTAACTGGCATATTCTCCAAAACAGTATTTCCATTATAAAAAGTTAAAAATATATCTCCGCTACCTTCATACTGCACTGTCCCTTCCATCACTTTGAAACTCACACTTTCTTGGTAGACTGCATAACTTCTATTTATTAAATACCCCCCCCCCAGCGCATATTACACCAAGGGCTACCGCAAAAGTCATAAGTTTCTTTTTATTATTTTTCTCTTTAAATTTATCTATTCTCATGACTTTCCTCTCTTTCTATTATCTACATCATACCACAAGAGTCTTTCATTTTAAAGTATTAAATTTTTCTCCACAGTCAAAAAAACACCAACATTTTTGTTAGCGTTTCATGAAAATTTAAATTTAATTTACTCCCTCTATCACAAAGGGATTATTTTGGCTTCCATAATCACTTGCAGAATTTGGTTTTATTTTTATGTTTCTTTTTAAATATGCGGTAGGAAGAACCGATTTAGTATTAGAAGCAAAGTCATCATCTATAATCGGAACTAAATAGAACACTTTGCTGGCATAAGACAATTCTGTAGATGGGATTATGCTCCAGGTGCTACTACCATATAACCAATTATTTTCTGTACAATTATAACTACTATTATTCCATTTATATATAGTTATGGCAAGACAATCATCACGTTTGTCCCCTCCAACAGCATATCCATAATCTGACGGATACATGAGACCTATATACCCATCCCAGGTTGTTTTCCGCTCTACTGGGTCATTACAGTAACTTCCTCCGCTGCTGGCACATTGTTCTTTTCCATTATGACTACTTTGTTCAGCAGTATATAACATTTTGACATTAAATTTTATATCATTATTATATACAGTACTACTATATGCTTCTCCTAAAGTTCCTGTATTCCAGCGCACTTTGGCTAAATCGTTTTTGACACTTTCTGTTAATCCTGTACTACTAAAATCGCAAGTTGTTTGTTTATCACTAGAACTACTGTAACATTGTCCGCTCTCCTTGTTCCAATATGCTCCTTTGTTTAAAGTAGTCATTAGGTCTGCTTGACTCCATTCGTTCACTCCTCTGCCACTGTTTACTCCACTTGCTGACGAGTCCCAACTCAACCATCCTATGTTGTTTGCTCTAATGATTTTTACTAAGCTTTCTCCTGTACTTTCACTTTTATCGTCATTTATGACCGTCATGTTATTCATAACTCCTATTATTCGCCATAAAATTGGTTTATTACTAGAATCTCTATCTCCTATATCGATATAATTATTGGGATATTTTTCGATGTATCTTAAATTATTTTCCTCTGTTCTATCATAGACTAAATTAATTGTATCTGTCTCTGCTAATTGTTCTATGTAATTATTGATTAGATTAGGTGCAAAATATAATTTACATTTGGTTTTACTCTTTGTTATATTTGTTATTATTGGTATCCAATTTTTTCTGTTCCATTCGACACTTGCACCATTGTCACATTCTGCATGGTCAAACCCTAAATTTTCTGCATTTCCTTTCTTGGGCATTTCATTTAACTTTATATTTCCATTATAGAATGATAAGTAAATATTTTCTTCTTTTTTGGTATTATACTTTTTATAAATATTAATAAATTGAAATATTGTAAATATTAATATAATAAATAGAATAACTATGTTTACTTTTTGACATTTATCTCTACTTAATTTTTTATTCATTTTTTCCTACCTCAACTTTCTAACACAAAAGGATTAGATTCACTTCCATAATCACTTGCTGAATTAGCTTTTATTTTTATATTGCCTTTTAAATAGGCAGTTGGATATATGTTCGTAGATTCGGAGGCATTTCTCATATACAAGGTTCCAATCGATATAATAAACACATTGCTAGCAGACGAATAAGATAAAGGGGTTATGGTCCATTGCAAACTTTTTAACCAAGAATTTTCATTGCAAAACATTATACTAGTCTTATCCCATCTATCCATAGTTGTACGAAGGCAACTATCCCTATCATTTCCTCCGACGGCATATCCAAAATCACTTGGATATATTAAACCTATATACCCGTCCCATGTCGTTGTTCGTTCTACTTTATCAGTACACTCGTCTTGAATAACACTACTACTGGCACATTGTTCTTTTCCATTATGATTACTTCTTTCCGCTTCATATAAATTTGATACTATTAAATTATTATCAAATACTACTCCTTTCATTGCTCCAGTATTCCATCGTACTTTAGCTAACTTTTCTTTCGCAATATCCGTGAGTCCTGTACTACTAAAATCACAGGTTGTTTTAGCATTTTCTTCGTCTCTATAACATTCTCCACTTTTTTTATTCCAATATAAACTATTATTAATATAGGAACTTTGCATAACCCCCGTTGAGTTTTCATATTTATTTTCCTCGTATCCAGAATTTAAAAGCTTCATTAAGTCAGCATCGCCCCATTCGTTTACTCCTAATCCACTATTTTTGAGATAATGTGATGAGTCCCAACTATATGACCCTATGCTGTTTGCTCTAATAATTTTAACTAAACTATCTCCATAACTTACGGTTTCATCGTCATTTATGACTGTCATATTATTCATGACTCCTATTATTCGCCATAAGATTGGATTATTTGCACTATCCCTATCCCCAATATCTATATAATTTTTTGGATATTTTCCAATGTATCTTAAATTATTATCATATGTTCCATTTCCCATTAACATTTCTATTCCATCATAGGCTAAATTAGTTGTGTCTTTTTTTGCCAATTTTTCAAAATAATCATTAGCTACATTTTGTGAAAAATATAAGTCACATTTGGTTTTACTTCCATTTAAATTATTTACTATTGGTGTCCATTTTTTCCTATTCCATGAAATATGTGCACCTTTATCACATTCAGCATATTCGAAGGACAATCCTTCTGGATTATCTTTAACTGGCATATTCTCCAAAACAGTATTTCCATTATAAAAAGTTAAAAATACATCGCCACTACCTTCATACTGCACTGTCCCTTCCATCACTTTGAAACTCACACTTTCTTGGTAGACAGCATAACTTCTATTTATTAAATACCCCCCCCCCAGCGCACATTACGCCTAGGGCTACCGCAAAAGTCATAAGTTTCTTTTTATTATTTTTTTCTTTATACTTATCTATTCTCATGACCTCACTCTCTTTCTATTATCTTAAGTTTATCACATCACTCTTTTATTTTAAAGTATTAAATTTTTCTAAGGGTGTAAAAAAAAAATCCGGGGTAAATCTCAAGAAAAAATACTACAAACAGTTTTAATTTACCAGTACTTAGAGAATAATAAAGATAAGATAGATTATTCTACCTATGAACATAAGGGATATTTTGTTGGATACTACAAAGATTAAAACAAGCAGGGATAAAATGGAGTGTGAATGGAGCTAATTATTTAATAGCTAATATACTTTCAAGAAAGCGGACGTTGGAAATAAATAGAAAAAAGTAGTTAATTTTTTGAATTGATAACTACTATTTTACCCCGGAAAATTTTTTACACCCTTTTTCTAACCAATCAAAAAAACACCAACATTTTTGTTAGCGTTTCATAAAATTTAAATTAATTAACTCCTTCTAACACAAAGGGATTGCTTTGGCTTCCATAATTGCTTGCAGAATTTGGCTTTATTTTTATATTACTTTTTAAATAGGCTACTGGAAAGATATTATCTGTACTAAAAGCAGCAAAATGAGAAATATCTACACTAATATTAAATACTTGAGTAGCACTCCCACTATAAGGTGTTGATATCATACTCCATTTACTATATTTAGACATTAGCCAAAGCCAATCATCACTATAGCATTCATATGGACTATTACGCCATTTATATATGCTTGTTGCTAAACATGAGTCTCTAACATTAAACTTATTTCCAACGGCATATCCATAGTCAGATGGGTACATCAATCCTATATAGCCATCCCATGTAGTATGCCTTTCTACTTTATCATTGCAATAATTTCCACTGCTACAAAACGCCTTTCCATGATTCTCACTTCTTTCTCCTTTATAGAAGGCCTTCGCATTATATTTTATATCATCATTATATGTACTACTACTAGTACAATCATCTGGTAATGTCCCTGTATTCCATCTTACTTTGGCTATCTTATCTTTGGCAGTTGAACTTAATCCTGTACTACTAAAATCACAAGTTATTTTTGAATCATTTTTATTATTATAACATTGTCCGCTCTCCATATTCCAATACAAACTATTTCCAAATTCACTATCTTTTATATATATATCTTCTGGATTTAATAATTTCATTATGTCAGCCTCACTCCATTCATTAACCCCAGTACCATCATTAACTGCACTTGTTGATGTGTCCCAACTCCATTCTCCTATGCTATCTGCTCTTATTATTTTGACTAAATTTTCTCCTATACTTTCAGTTTTATTATCACCTACAACTGTCATATTATTCATAACCCCTATTATTCTCCATAAGATTGGCTTATTTGTGCTATCTCTATCTCCTATATCTATGTAATTATTTGGATTTTCGCCTATATATCTTATATTAACATCATTAGTATCATCATAAGCTAAATTTGTTGTATCTTTATCGGCTAATCTTCCAAAATAATCATTAGCTAAATTAGGTGCAAAATATAAATTGCATTTTGTTTTATTTTTTGACATATTTCTTACTATTGGTGCCCAATTTTGATAATTCCATTCAACACTGGCTCCATTATTACATTCAGCGTGTTCAAATCCTAAGCCTTCTTCATTCCCTTTCCCTGGCATCTCAGTTAATTGTTGGCTTCCATTATAGAATGCTAAATAAATATCATCTTTAATATTATTATTTTGAGGTACTTTAAATATCTTAAACCCACTAATAATCTCAATTAATAATGTAAATAATATTATAATTATCAAAATTTTTTCTTTATTTATACATTTTTTCATTTCTTACCTCAACTTTCTAATACAAAAGGATTACTTGAACTTCCATAATCACTTGCAGAATTCTTTTTTATTTTAACAGAAAACTTCAAATAGGCAGCAGGACGAACAGCAAGTTTATTGTAACCAGAATATTTTTTTATGCCACCGTCAGAATCCACTTCGAACACATTGTAAGCATATAACGAATCAGGGACAGGTGTTATCGTCCATTGGTCATTATAGTCTAATCTTAACCAATCATTACTTTTACAATCCGGGCTACTATCATACCAGCTATATATGCTTCTTTTTAAACATTCTGTTCTTACATCTCCTCCTACTGCATACCCATAGTCTGACGGATACATCAGGCCTATATATCCGTCCCATATTGCTTGCCTTTCTACTGAGTCAGTACATCCACTTTTTCCACTGCTTGTACATAACTCTTTTCCATTATTACTACTTCGTTCTCCTTCATACATATAACTTGCTATGGTTTTACTTTCAGCACTAGAATAAACAAAATCATCTTTAACTGTTCCAGTATTCCATCTTACTTTGACTAATTTATCTTTGACACCCTCCGTGAGTCCTGTACTGCTAAAATTACATGTTGTTTTAGCATCATATTCGCCATTGTAACATTGTCCACTTGTTTTATTCCAATATGCCCCAGAGTTTAAAGTAGTCATTATATCTGCTTGACTCCATTCATTTACTCCAAATCCTGAGTTTATACTGTATTCTGATGAGTCCCAACTATATGTCCCTATGTTTCTATCTCTAATGATTTTCACTAAAGATTCTCCAGTACTCTTACTTCCATCTTCACCAACAACTGTCATATTATTCATAACTCCGATGATTCGCCATAAAATTGGTTCTCCATCTGAATCTCTATCTCCTATATCTATGTAATTATTCACTGTTTTCCCAATATATCTTAAATTACCATCATCGGTATCATCATAAGCTAAGTTAATAGTATCTTTATCAGCTATGTCATAAATTGTATCACTAACAACTTTTTCTCGAAAATAAACTTTACATTTTGTTTTACTTTCTTTTAAATTAATTACCATAGGTGACCATTTATCTCTAATCCATGAAATACTGGCTCCTTTGTCACATTCAGCGCGTTCAAAACCTAAATTATCCGGATTATCTTTAGGAGGCATAGTATCTAATACAGTATCTCCCTTGTAAAATGTAAAAAAGACATCGCCACTACCTTCATAGTTTACTGTCCCTTCCATGACTTTGAAACTGACACTCTCTTGGTAGTTGGCATAACTTCTATTTATTAAATACCCCCCCCCCAAGCAACATTGCACTTAGGGCTACCGCAAAAGTCATAA
>CANRKL010000011.1 GCA_947631205.1 uncultured Bacilli bacterium
TTTTAAAAAGAAAAGCTTAATTTCTACAAAAATTAAACTATTTTTGTTTCATCAACTGTCAAACTCGGGTTATAACACGAAAGTGGGCATGGTAAATAAATTTTTTAACTAAAATTCGACTTTTTAAGAATTTTTCCATAAAAAAATGGACTTATTAATCCATTATTTTCTTTTTGTATATTTAACATCTTTAATATATTTTTTTAAAGCTAAATAAGCAAATATTGTTGAAGTTACTACTCCAAGTAGGGATTCATAAATAGCTGTTACTAAAACACTTATAGTTCTTGTATCAATATTTAAAACTTTTTCCACAATAACTGCAACAACAAACAACCCAGTTATTGCTGATAATAATAAATAAGGTATACTTCTTTTAAGTATTTCAATAATTGATATTTTTCTTTTTAAGATTTTAGAAGAAGATTTTAAAACTATTAAAGTATTTAACAAAGTTGGAACTAAACAACACATCGCTCCACCTATATAATTTGGAATTACATCTTCCGTATTTACTCCCACTAAACTAACTAAAATTAATCCTAAAATAAATCCCACTACTATTCCTGGTATCAATTGTTTTACTATATCATTTCTTTTCATATTATACTTTCCAATCCATTAAATACTTTTACCCCTGTATAAGATAGAGCTTTCTCTTCATTAGTTAATACTCTTAAAGCCCCAGATGATAAAGCTTCTAATTCAAATTCTCCTGGCATTACAACAACCTTAGCTATTTTTTTGACATATTTACTTAACTTTTTAACAAAATATTCATCATTAGATATACCACCTGTTAAAATAATTGCTGTACAGTTTCCTTTTAAAGAAGCATACATAGCTCCAATTTGTTTAGCTATCTGATATATCATTGAATCATATATTATCTTAGCTTTTTTATCATTATTTTCTATTCGTCTATCTATTTCTTTAATATCATCAGTTCCAAGGTGCGCTAGAAGACCACCATTTTTACTAACTAAAGCTTTTATTTCTTCTTCACTATATTTTTTGCTAAAACATAAATTAATTAAAGCTTTAGCAGGCAGAGCTCCACTTCTATTAGGAGCCATTGGTCCATCCCCATTTATTATGTCATTACAATCTATCATTTTTCCATGATTATGAGCAGCTACTGAGATTCCTCCTCCAGCATGACATATTATTAAATTTAAATCTTCATATTTTTTCTTAATTTTTTTAGCATATCTAATAGCTATTTCTTTTTGATTTAAAGCATGAATTCGACTTTCTCTATAAATATTTGGAATTCCTGTTATTCTTGCTTCTAAAATAAATTCATCAACATCAGGGGGATTGACACAAAAAGAAGGCTTTCCATATTTTTTCCCTAATTCATAAGCTATTACAATTCCTAAGGCTGATGGGTGTTTAACAATTTTCATTTCTTTGGCATCAGTATACATTAAACCATTAATTAAGTAAGTTCCTCCTTTTAAACATTCTAAGGAACCTCCTCTTCCAGAAAAAGCATCAATACTTGTAATATCAATATTATTTTCTTCTAAAGATTTAAGAACGGTGTTTAATCTAAATTCTCTTTGAGATGATATATCACTAAATTGACTTAACTCTGTATTACTATGTAAGATATTTACTTTAAAAACACATTCTTCATTATCAAAAACCCCTATTTTAGTACTTGTTGAACCTGGATTTATTGATAATATTCGGTAATTATTTTTGACCATTTTTTAAATCACCTGCTCTTACAATAGAAAATAAAATGTTTCCCACTAATTCACTTACAGGAGCACTCCTAGAACAATCACTACATATTTTTTTAAATCCTTGTAATAATGGCCCATAAGCATCAGCTCCACCAAACTGTTGAATTAATTTAACCCCAATATTACCAGCATTTAAATCAGGGAATATTAAGATATTAGCATGACCTGCAACCTTACTTTCTCTTTTTACTTTCTTTAAAGCAACTTCTGGAACGATAGCTGAGTCTAATTGAAATTCTCCATCAATATCTAAATCTGGTCTTCTCTCATTAGCAATTTTAACGGCACTTCTAACTTTTTCTACTAAATCTCCATCAGCAGAACCTACTGTTGAATAAGAAAGAAGAGCACACTTAGGAATCCATCCTGTCACAGATTTTATAGTATCACAAGTATTTATAGCAATGCTTGCAAGTTCACTAGCCGTTGGATTAGGACATACTGCACAGTCTCCTACGGCTATTAAATTTCCTCCATCTGCAAATGTATAATTAGGAAGTTTGGCAATACCTACTGAGGAAGCTACTTCTAAATTACTTTCTAAGCCAATAATTGTTTGAGCTCCATAAATAATATCACCTGTTGTACTATTAATTCCTGCAAAAGTTACATCTACTTCATCAATAGCTTCTAACATTAAAGCATAGTATAATGGGTCATTCATTCTTCTTCTTAAAGATTTTTCACCATAAACTAAATTAGGTAATTGTAAGTATTTTTGTAAAACTTTTTCTTGATATTCTTCATCTTTAATATCTATGTAATTCCATAGGGAATCATCAATATTATTTTCTTCACATAGTTTTTTTACTTCTTCATTATAACCAACAATTACACATTTACAGTAACCACCTTTTACAACTTCATCAATTGCTTTAACCATTTTAACATCATTAGCTTCAGCAAAAGCTACTTTCATAGGATTAGCTTTTGCTTTAGCTTTAACATTTTCTATTAAATCCATGATACCCTCCTATCGATAAATGTAGTCTCCATCTTCATATCTTGGAGGTACCTCTGGCACTAGTAAGTATGATTCATATTGTCCTCCTGTATGGATAATATGTTCTCCTTTATTTTCCGCAAACCATACTAATGGTTCAAACCATTCATCACGTATATATCTTCCAGCTATTTGTAATTGTAATTTTTGACCTTTATGCCAAATTCTTGAAAGTGGCCATATTTCAATATCTACTGGAACTATTTCTCCTGGACTTAATTTTTCAGTTCTATCATGTGTTAAGACTGGTTGATATTCTGTTGATTTTTCTTCATCTAAATGTCTTCTTGATACACGAAGTTTACCCCAAGCTCCTGGGTGACGTTCTGTCCCAAATATAGTAACTGGTAATTCTTCTCCTTTAGTAGATAATTTTTTAATAGTTATAAATAAATCCATATCATCATGTCCCTTAGCTTCAACAAACATATGTAGTTTCATATAACCAGTAAGTTCAGTATCTTTTCTAAATGTATATTCAAATGTAGTTAAGCCTGTTTTTCCATCATAACTTACCTTACTGGCATTTTTAACTGGGGCATCTCCTAATTTATGAGTACTAGCATTTAAGTATAATTTTTTATAATTAGTTCTAGCAAGAGGCCATTCATTTTCTGGACGATTAGTTTGATAAGGGTATTCAAAAGCATCCATAACTTCCATTCTAATTTTTGGTGTTAATTCCCAACCATTATATATCCCTTTTAAATAACGGTCAAAGAATAATTTTAAATCTTGTAACCATTTTGAATTATATGTATCAGGCCATTCAAAGACTTGATGACAACGCATCCATTTTTTACGAGATTTAATATGTTTAAATCCTTCCCAACTTCCTCTTAAATGGAAATGATTCCAATTACATGTCATATAAACTGGGATATTTATATTTTCATAATGTGGTATTTTATCTTGCCAATATGGACTTGTAACATATGGTTCTTTTTTAGCCATAGCTACTGTATTATCAATATAGCCTTTTCCTTGAGCCGCAATAACAATAGAACCTCCAAAGAATCCTGGAATTCCTCCTTCCATAATACTTTCACGATATTGGTCACCTGTAGCTTCCCAAGGCGCTATACATACAAGATGAGGTGGACATTCAGCCGCAATTCTCCATTGACTCATCGCAACTCCACTATTACCAAATAAGGCAATTTTTCCATTACACCATTTTTCTTTAGCTGCCCATTCAATAAAGTCATATCCATCACGACCTTCTTGAGTTCCAAATTGTTGTTGGTCTCCTTCACTATTTCCAATACCTCTTGGGTCAACATTTGCTACGGCATAACCTTGATAACACCAATAAAGTGGGTCAGAAGACTCAAATTTACAAACATTAGATACTGCTCCTGTTGGAACTCCCATTGGTCTAAATATTTGAACTGGTTGATGCCATGGTTGTTTTCCAAAGAATGACCAACTTATAATTAGTGGTACTGGTGTTTTTAAAGCACTTGATGGTATATAAATATCAGCATAAATAGTTACTCCATCACGCATTTTTACTGGTCTATCTTGTAAACATATAACCCTTTTTTCATCATCAACATAATATTCTCTAGTATCAACTGGTACTTCAATACAATAGTTCATAGCTTCTTCTCTTGGAACTTTTAAAAATTCTTCTTTGGGAATTGGCTGTGTTAATTTAGTAAATATTACATCACAACTACTACCATCGGGATATTTAACATTTACTATTTTTTCTTCTCTTTTAGGCATTTCCTTAGGTAAAGATAATTCATTTTCTATTGGTTTCTTTTCTTCTTTCATTAATTTTCCCCTCTTTCTTTTCTTTCTTTATCCTTCAATTTGATTAGCAATTATTACAGCTGCTTCACTTATCGTATTTGCATGCATTAATTCTGTATATTTAATATAGCAATCATATTCTTCTTCTAATTCAGATATAATCCCAGCCATTTCTAAGCTTTTTAAATCTATATCTGTTTTAATATTAGTACTACCACTTAAAGTACTCTCATCTACTCCTAATACTTTAGCTGTTTTTAAAATTAATTTCTTTTCAATTTCTTCTTTCATAATCTTCCTCCTATTATTTACATTGTACCACACTTTTAACAATTTAAAATATTATTTTTAAAAAAAATTATTATTTAATGATATACTAAGAAAAAGAGGTGATAAAATGCTTCCTTTTATTGGAACAGATATTGTCTTTATTCCTAAATTAAAAAAGATTATTGATAATAATCCCGCATTTATTTCTAAAATATATACAAAAAAAGAATTAATGATTGCTAAAACAATCAAAAATCCTTATCATTTTTATGCGACAAGATTTGCAGCTAAAGAAGCCATTATTAAAGCTTTAAATGGTTTATTTGATTTTCCCGAGATTGAAATATTAAAAGGAAATGATGGAAGACCACTTGCTTCTATTATTAATCATCCCGAATATATAATAAATATCTCTCTTTCTTTTGATAATGAATATGCCATTGCTTATTGTATCGCTAAAAAAAATAACGATGACAAGTCGTTATTCTAGTTTGAATTGATTTCAATTTTAGTCATAAATCAAAATCACTTGTTACAAAGTTTTCTTTCTTTACATGGCCATATACTTAATAAATAACAAGACCCACTAAAAGGTATTCTAAAAGGCATCTCATATAACAAAATATGATAAGAGAAAGTAACAAATAAACATAATGTAGATTTGTTAAAATCAATCGCATACAAATCTTTATTAAGCAATTCCATTATAATATAAAATTTATTATTTTTCAATACCTAAATCCTAATATCTTCTATTACGCAAAAACAAAAATTTTTCTTTTTTGCGTAATAGGCCAAATTTATTCATTCAACCAATTAGCTATATCAACAATTTTAATTCCCTCATATTGATAACTCTCATGTTTCGTTCTAGCAATAATTATTTTAGGATAAGCATCTTTTATTTGTAATAAAGGGTCTACTTCTCTTTCAAAAGTTTTCTCATTACTGATATCATCTGATACTTGAATATAAATTTTTTCATCTTTTTTAATAGCTACAAAATCTATTTCTTTATTATGAAGAATACCTACATATAACTCATATCCTCTTCTTAATAATTCTATAGCTACAATATTTTCATATATTCTTCCATAATTCATATTTTTAGTACCAATTCTTGCATATTTAAATGATGAGTCAACTAAATAATATTTATCTTGTGATGAAAAATATTTTTTCCCTTGAATATCATATCTTCTAACTTTATAAAAAGCATATGCACTACATAAATATTTAAGATAACTATTAATCGTTTTATCACTTATATTTTTATATTTAGACAATTCTTTAGCAATACTTCTTGAAGATATTAAATTTGATATATTATCCATCAAAAAATCATTTAATTCATCTAACAATTTAATATTACGAATTTTATACTTTTTAGAAATATCTCTAACAATCAAAGTATTATATACATCTTTTAAATATTCATATTTTTCTTCATTTGTTTTATATAAATAAGAACCTGACATTCCTCCTTCAAATACATATTTATTAAAAGCCTCATCTAAATCTTTATAATTATAATATTTTATAAATTCTTTAAAAGAAAAAGGAAACATTTCAATTTTAAAAGTTCTTCCTGTAAATAAAGTTGCTAAATCACTACTTAATAAAAAAGCATTAGACCCTGTAACATAAATATCATATTTTTCTTCAGCATGAATCCAATTAATCACTTTTTCAAAATTTTCACACATTTGAACTTCATCAATTAAAACAAAATTCTTCTTATTTTTTTCATACCGTTCATTTATATAATTATATAAAGAATCACAATCTTTCAAATTATCATATTTTTTTAAATTAAAATTAATATGGATAATATTGTAATTTTTTATATTATTTGTGATATATTCTTTAAATAAATCTAATAATTTAGATTTTCCACTACGTCTTACACCAGTTATTACTTTTATATCAGGAGTACCAATTACATTTATCACTTTTGATAAATAATGTTCTCTTTGAATTATTTTCATATTTCCCATCTCCTACAAGAATTATATCACACTATTACGCAAAAACAAAAATTTTTCTTTTTTGCGTAATAGAATTTTTGATTACTCTCTATCTTTAATATAATCACATATAATTTTAACTGTCTTTTCTACACCAATACTAGAATCAATACATAAATCATAATTTTCTAAATTATCCCATTTTTCTCCTGATATCATTTCATAATATAAAGAACGATTCTTATCAGATTTTTTAATATTTTTAACTGATTCATCATAACTATCATGATACATTTCACATACTTTTTCTATTCTATATTCTAAAGGTGCATAAATAAATATTTTTATTAAATTAGGATTATCTTTTAAAACATAACTACTAGCTCTTCCTACAATAACACAAGAACCTCTACTAGCAATCATTTTAATAACTTTTTCTTGAGCTTTAATAGCATATTTAGCAGGTGATGTTGTTAAATATAAATCATAAAGTGGATTTTTACTTTCATCTAAACTACTTATAAACTCTTTGTCTAATCCACTTTCACTAGCTGCTAAAGCCGCTAAATCTTTATCATAATACGGAATATTTAACTTTGAAGCAACTAATTTTCCTATTCTTTTTCCACAACTTCCATGAGTTCTTGCAATAGTAATAATTACTCCTTTCCTAGAGTCTAATAAACTAATACTTTCAGTCTTTACATCTTTATCTAATTTTAATTTTCTAAAGAAATTATAAACTAATATCATTGTAATAGTAATTCCAAAAAAATCGGCAATTGGAGCTGATATTAAAATCCCATTAATTCCCATTAATTTTGGTAAAATTATAACTAATGGCACAAAAAGAATTATATCTCTTGCAAGTGAAACTACAGTAGATTTTAAAGGTTCCCCTACTGATTGTAAAAATATTGAATTCATTTTTATTAAACAAGTAAATGTTATTAACATCAAAAATATTCTAAAAGTCTTTACAGCAAATTCCATATACAAATCATTATTTGTTCCAAATATACTAATTATTGCTTCTGGCCATATTTCAAAAATAATTGTTGATATTATTCCTATTATTATAGTTATAATAGTTACTTTCTTCCATGTCTCTTTTACTCTTTTATAATTTTTAGCTCCAAAATTATAACCTAAAATAGGTTGAGCACCTAATATTATTCCGACAATAATGTTGATAACTATTGAAAAAACTTTCATAGTAATACCAATAACTGCTATTGGAATATCTTCCTTATATTTACTAACAGCCCCATATCTTGCTAACATAATATTACATACTAATGATATTATAACTATACTTATTTGAGTAATAAAAGTTGATACCCCTAATTTAACTGTATTTTTAAATATATTATAATTTAATTTAAAACTTTCTTTTTTAAGTTTAAATGTTTTAGTTTTCATATAGTAAATTATTGTAACAATTAAAGATACTATTTGACCAATAATAGTTGCATAAGCAGCTCCTTTTATTCCCCATTTAAATTGAAATATAAAAATTGGGTCTAATATTATGTTTGTAATAGCTCCCGATGCTGTTGATAACATTGAAAACTTAGGAGACCCATCTGCCCTTATAACAGCATTCATACTATTTGCTAGCATATATATAGGAATTGCTGATAAGATTATTCGGTAGTAATCCCTAGCTAATCCAATACTATTTTGACTAGCTCCAAATAAATATAATAAATTATCTTCAAAAATAAAACCTAATACAAGCATAATAATACTAATTATAAAAGTAATTAATATACTATTTCCAATAGCTATATGAGCATTCTTATCATCACCTCTTCCTTGAGATAATGATAAATAAGCAGCACTTCCATCACCTAAACACCACGCAAATGCTACTGTAATAATGGTTATTGGATACACAATTGTTGTTGCTGTATTTCCTAAATAACCTAAATCACTATTACCAATAAATATTTGATCTACTACATTATATAGTGAACTAATTAATAAAGACAAAATACAAGGTAAAGAAAATTTAAAAAGTAACTTATTTATTTTTTCTTTTCCTAAAAAATTATTATCTTCCATTTTTAACACATCCTCCTTTACTTGTCTAGCCAACTTAAAAATGGGCAAAAAATAATACGTAAAAACTAGTCTTGTTTTTACGCATTAAGCTGGAGCAGACAACTAAATTTTAAAACAATTTTAAATTTTTTTCAAATGTTTTTTTCTGTAAAACTATAACTTTTTGTAATACACTCCATTATTACTTCATCTTCTAAAGTATCATCTAATATTATTGAAACCCAATTTTTTTTATTCATATGATAAGCCTCATAAAATCCTTTTTTACTTAATAAATTAGGAATATCTAAAACTGGTAATTTAACATTTAAAACATCAATAAATTCATCACCACAAGCTATTTTATTTTTAGGAATATTCATAATTAAAGCATACCATTTTTTATTTAAAGAATTACGAAAAACCCCAAAATCACTATGCCCTTTAAAAATAAATTCTGGATTATCACCAAATCTATTTTTTATTAATTTAGCTAATCTATTTGCTTGAGGATATGCAAAATAATCATCTATAACACATTTATCTTTAATATCTTTTAAAAATTCTTCAAACTCTAAACGAACTTCCCTACTAAATAAACCAGTCAAATGATTTAAACGATAATTTGTATAAACATCTTTAGATACTTTATCATAAACTTCTCCTTTTACTATTCCCTTCTTTATCTCAATTGTTATTTTAAAACGACCATCAAAAATATCTTTAGAAATATAATATCCATCATCTTTCTTTATAAACCCATAATCTATCAGTTTAGATTGGTCTATTTTTTTCCCTTTCAATATTTCATCTTCAATACTCATTTTTATTCCTTATTTATAATCATTTAATAAATTATCCTCAAAAAAATAATCTATCTTCATTGCTTTTTTAACTTCCCTTAATGTTTCATTAGCGCAACTCTGAGCATACATACTTCCCTCTTTTAAAATATTATATACTTCTTCTAAATTATTTTCATAATATTTTCTTTTCTCACGAACAGGCTCTAATAATTCATTTAATATATTAAATAAAAACTTTTTAATTTTCATATCACCAATACCGCCTTGTTGATAAGCTTCTTTAAGTTCATCTAAATTATTAAACTCTGGATAGTATTTAGAAAAATGACTATCTTCACAAAAAGCATCTAAATAAGTAAATACTGTATTTCCTATAATATGTCCCTTATCTTCTACTTTTATATGTAAAGGGTCAGTATACATCCTAAATACTTTTTCTTTTAATTCATCTTCACTATCACTTAAATAAATACAATTTCCAATACTTTTACTCATCTTAGCATTACCATCTATTCCAGGTAACCTCATAGAAGCTTCATTTGTTGGCAAAGTAGCATTTGGTTCAACTAGTGTATCTCCATATATCCTATTAAAACTTTTAACTATCTCTTTAGTTTGTTCTATCATTGGTAATTGGTCAACTCCAACTGGAACAATATTGGCCTTAAAAGCAGTTATATCAGCCGCTTGACTAATTGGATATGTAAAAAAACCTACCGGAATACTATTAGCAAAATCACGCATTTTTATTTCTTGTTTAACAGTTGGATTCCTTTGTAACCTTGAAACAGTAACTAAATTAGCATAATAAAAAGTTAATTCAGTTAAAGCACTAACTTGTGATTGAATAAATATATGAATCTTCCTAGGGTCTATCCCAAGTGATAAATAATCAATTGCCACATTTAAAATATTTTCTCTTATCTTTTTAGGATTATCTGCATTATCAGTTAAAGCTTGAGCATCAGCAATCATTATAAAAAATTCATCATAATTACCCTCATTTTGTAACTTTAATCGATTTTTAATTGACCCAACATAATGACCAATATGTAACTTCCCTGTTGGTCTATCTCCTGTTAATATAATATTTTTCATAAACATCACCTTTGTAATTATATTTTATCAAAACAAATAAAAACTTTAAAGCCTTAATTAAACTTTAAAGTTCTTTCATACTTATAATTCTTAGATAATAATATTTTTAATTTACTATACTGTTCTTTTAATAATTCATAATAAATTTCTTTTTCTTCTATCGAAGCATCATTAAGTTCACCCTCAATATTACTAATTTCTATCATTACTTCTTTTGTCTCTATATCTAAATCACTAGTAAAAATACCTTTTTCTTTTAAATAATTAAATGTATCTTCATTCATTTGTAAAGCTAAAAATAATGTACTTAAATCTTGTCTTAAACTTTTAGCTAATTCTGGTGCTTTTTTATCTTCATCACTTTCTAACAATAATGATTTTTGTAAATATAATAAATAGTTATCAACACTTAATTCTTGCTTTTCTTTAAATACTTTATCAAAAATTTCTTGTAATTCTCTTTGAATTTGTTTAATGTCTTTACTAGTTGCCATAGGTCTTTTCTTAAGAGATAAATCTAATCCTTTACAATCAAAATCTTTTTTTACTTTTTTAGGCTTTTCATAACTTTCAACATAAGAATCATCTATCTTATCATATTCTTTTTTCTCTTCAAGTACTTTTTCTATATAATAAAAAGTTTTTTCATCAGTTAATCCTTGGTCTTTCAATGACTCTAAAATATTTTGAATGTTCTCATCATTAATATTATCATACCACTCTTTAATTTTGGTATACTCATTCTTCCAAAATATTCTTATTTGTTCTTCATCTTTGATAAGATGTACAAACCTTTTTTCTCCTATTGTTAATTCAATTGATGGTTTATTTAAAATATTCTTAATAATTTTTTTACCTTCAGCCTCTGTTAGACGAGTCTTAAAATTACTCCCTTTAGCAACATATGCACTATAAACACTAGATACACTGTAAGGTGTAGTATTAGAAAGATTAAAACAAAATTTTAAAAACAACTCATAGAAAATTTTTAATAAATCTTCTTCTTCAATTGCATAATTAACATGAAAAGATACAATATTCCAAAATAAATTTGGATATTTTATAATTAAGTTTGCGAACAAAAATAAATCATTTTCTTTAACACTTCTAATAATTTTTGTTCCTTCTTCATCATATTCTTCTATTGTTAATGAATAATTTAAATAACTTTTAAATATTTCCATATATTTATCAGTCATAAAAATAACCCCCTTAAAACTTCTAATATCCTAGCAAAATTAAGCCTCAATGTCAAGTTCTTTACAATTTATTTGCATAATAAAAAAATGTCCATAATATCAAGTATTACGAACCTTTAATTATCTTTTTGTACAAAAGTGTACGTAAAATTTAATATGGGGCGAAATGTGGGAGTCGAACCCACGCATGCTAGAGCCACAATCTAGTGTGTTAACCACTTCACCAATTCCGCCATATCTACCATTCTAACAAATGATTGATACTTTTGCAAGTATATATTATAATTAAATTGGTGATTAATTTATGTTGTATATATTTTCTTTGCAAGGTGAACTAAGTTCTTTATGGTCTAATATTCAAAAATTTTTTACTAATATTTGGGATAGTATTAAAACATTTGCCTTACAGTATTTATCTGAAACAGCTTTTAATGTTTTAGTATATGCCTTAATTGTTTTAATCATTCTTTTTATAATTTTAGCAGTTATGAATCGTAACAATTAAAGAAGTGAGTCAAAATCACTTCTTTAATTATTTATCCGATGATGAATTGTTGGACTATCCATAGTTAAAGGTCTAAATGTATATCCATGAGACAACCCATATTCAATAATTTGTTCTACAGCATTGACACTAAATTCTTTTATATCATGTTGTAAAATAACATAAGCACTACCACTACCAAGTGAATTAATAACATTACTAACTACTCCAGATGTACTAGTCGTCTCTCCAGCATCCCCACTTGATACATTCCAATCAAAATAACGATAACCAAGAGCATTCAGTTTTTCAGTTATTTTACTCATAATTCTTGTTCCACCATCATAATTTTTACTTATTGTATTAGAACTTCCTCCAGGTAATCTAACTATTTTAGATTTATATCCAGTTATCTTCTCAACTTTATATTGAATAGCATTTAAATCCGAAAAATAATTATCAACACTTGAATAAATATATTCATAACTATGAGTATTAGAATGAAGTCCAATTGTATGTCCTTCATCATATGCTCTTTTTATTACATCATCATAACCCCTAGTAAATCCTTGGTCAGTCACAAAGAATGTAACTTTTACATTATATTTTTTTAAAACATCTAATAACTTACTAGTGTAAGCCCCTGGTCCATCATCAAATGTTAAATAAATATTTTTTCCACTAGGTGCATTATAATTATTAGTATTATAAACATATACTGTTCTTGTTACCTCACTACTTAACATTGATGAATCAGTTACTTTATAAGTAATTTTATATTCTCCTACCTTACTTTTATCTACACTTCCTACTACCTCTATTTTAGAAGTTAAATCACCATCACAATTATCAGTTGCCGAAGCCCCTTCTTCACTATATTCACTATTAATTAAAAGATATTTTTCTTTATCACCATTCAAAGTAATAACTGGTGCTTCTTCATCAATCTTCTGGGCATCTTTAAAAATTTTTATTTCATTATTAGAACTATCTTTCACTGAAAAAAGTAATTTATTATCTTCTGCCGTAACTACTACTTTTGAAGTTAAATCACCATCATAATTATCAGTAGCTACATAATCATATTTTAAAGTATTCCCATTCGGACAATAAACAAACTTATCTCCTTTAACATCTAATGTAGGTGCTGTTTTATCAACAACTTTGACAATTTGTTCTTTATTTATTGATTTATTATCATAAGAAAAAGTATAAATAACTTTATATTCCCCAATTTTTTCAGTATCAACATCACCCTCTTTTTTTATTGATACATCATGACATTTAAAAAAATTACCATAGCAAATATTTCCACTTGCTTCTTTATAAACACCTTTTATCTCTATTTCTAAATTATCATTAAAATTACTAATTAAAAAATGGGGATATATTAAAAAAACTAGTATTCCTAAAAGAATTAAATAACCTATGATAACAATTGCAATTCTTAAATTCTTAAATTTTTGCATAGTCCTCACACTTCTTTGATATTTATTTAACTATATATTTTGGACTTTCCATTTTACAAGTTGGAATATATCCGGATTCGCTTTTAACCACATCCATAAGACGATTAACAATATCTGCACAAGTAAGTTCCACTGTAGCAGGCTTAGTATTTATTACACTTGTTACAGGTTCTCCAAAAATAGTCCACTCATTCATATCTTTTTCTTCTTTTGTATAAACTTTTCCTATACATTCAATCTCAAAAAGAATATTTTCTTCGGTACTAGCTCTTACTATAGCATTCATTCCTCTAACCATACCTTTTTCTAAGTTCATCTTTAAAGTATCAGAGTACATATCATCTTCACACATTACTGGAATACATTCTTGAGATATCTCCGTAACATGTAATCCTAATTCATAAGCAAGAGAACCTACTACATTCCACATATAACTTGGGAAAAATTCTCGGTTATTCATTAATTTAGTTCTCTCATCAACACTCATATTGTTGATAACAGCTATCTCTTTGTTAAACTTTTCTACACTATATCCTGCTCCATGCGCTAAAGCAAGTGCTATCCCATAATCTTCTACATTATAAGAAGAACTTCCCTTTATCTTAGTTATTTTATTAGTTGAACCACATATACTAGTAATCATTTTACTCCAAAAAACATCTTGATAACCACAACCTGTCATAGTACAACCATTAGCTTTGGCAAGTGTATCTAATTCTTTATACAACAAAGGATTAGAATTTTCTGGATAAAATGCTTCTTCACAAGTAGTAATAACATTTACCCCATTTTTTAAACAAATTCTTGAAACATCTTCAATATCATTTAAAAAACTCATAGTAGTAATAATGGCAATATCAGGCTTTTCACTAACAATAAGTTCATTTAAATTAGCTACATCAAAAATCTTAACATTCTTATCTTCACTTTCCATAATATAACCAATATCTTTACCAATAATATCTTTGTTTATATCAACAGCTCCCACAACTTCATAACCTTTATCATAAATATATTTCATAATATATTTACTCATTTTCCCACAACCAACTTGTATTACTCTTAATTTCTTTTCCATCTTATTCTTTCTCCTTTAAATCTACATTTTCTTCTTCTATTAAATCTTTAAATACTACCTTAAATCTTTCTATTTCTTTTACCTTTACATCATCATAAATATTTTTAGCATTACAAATAGCTTTATATATATGTTTTATTCTTACTTCCCTATCATTATCATAAAGAGCATAAGTAAAAGCATTAGCAAGTATTGTTAAACAAATATCTGGATAACGACTAGCTACTTCATATACTCTTTTATACTCATCAGTCATTTCTACTATAAATATCATTATCTTTTCTTTAACATAATCAGTATAATTTAATTTAACCCCTATTTGAGTTTCTAACTTTGGATATGTTCCCATTAATATTTTAACAGTTGTTGGCTTATCAGTTTCTAAAACGTCAATTTTCTGAAACCTTCTTAAAAAAGCCCTATCTTTTAAAATATAACTTTCATATTCTTCACTAGTTGTTGCCCCAATCATCTTAATTGTCCCTCTATCTAACCCTGCCTTAAACATATTAGCAAAGTCTATCCCCGAGTTTTCTTGAGTATTTTTATTTACTAAGACATGAGTTTCATCAACAAATAAAATTGTTTTATTTTTTTGATCTAATTCTTTAATTAATAAAGCAATTCTACTTTCTGTTTGTCCCTCACTATTAATATACCCTAATAATGAAGTAATATTTATTTTGATAATTTCCCAACCTTGCAAAGCATTTGGAACCATATTATTTTGAATACGATAAGCAAGCCCTTCTACAATAGCTGTTTTTCCAATACCTGGCTTTCCTACTAACAAAGCACTTTTTTCAGGAGTCAAAAGAGTCAAAATACATTCTTTTATTTCATTATCTCTTGCAATTGCTGGGTCTGTTATATATTGTTTAGTTGTTAAATTTTCCCCATAACGTTCTAACATACTAATATTTTCATAATTCATTTTTATCATCCTTACTAATTTAAGTTTATCATAAATCACAAGCAATTAACATATCTAATTTAATAAAATACACGGCAAGAAGTATCATCAATCTGCTCTTCTCCTATTTTATCTGTTTTAACAACTTTTATTAAAGTTGCATTATTAAAAATTTCTTCAATATCTCTATCAATATAAGATTGATATGTCTTAAATGTAAATTCATAAGTCTCTCCACTTTTAATATTACTTACTAAATTATCACTAACTTTAGCTGTATATACTTCATCATCATTAAAAGATTTTAAAGTAATATAAGTAAATTCACTATTCTTAGCTTTTATCACATTAACAACTTCATAAGTCTTAATAAATTCACAAGTTGAATAATTACTTATTTCATGATAAAAAACTTGTCGATTCTTTTTTAAACGATTAATCTGATTAGCATTGGCTTTAATAATTATTTCTGGTTCAATATTATAATTATATATTTTCTTTGTTGCTAAATCATTAATCATTTGTTCAATTAATTCTTTTGATATTTTAATTTCATTAACATCCCAATTTAAATGTACTTCATTTCGAACTTTAGTAATTTTAGTACTCATCTTTGTTCCTATAGGATAATAATTATACAAAACAATTATTTTGTCTAAACTATCATCTACAATATAATTACTAATATTTCCAACTAATATTAAATCACTAGAATAAGGTATCTCTTCACTTAATGTTTCCATAGATAAATTATCAGGCACTTTATTTATAAAAGATGTCTCAGAAACTTCAAAAGTTGCAAGTAAAGTCCCACTAACTAAAATAATCAAACAAAATACCAAAAGAAATATTGTTTTAATACTTGCAATTTTTCGGTCTAAAACAAAATTAAATAACAATTGGAAAAAGAAAACCCCAATTAAAAATAAAGCTATCATAACTAAATATATTCCAAAATAAGTAACTCCTCTTATAACTAAATAAATACATAACCCTAAAATTATTCCCATTCCAATTAAATAACAACTAATTATAAATAAAACTAAAATAGCTAAAAATTTCAAAAAGATTACTAGTATTTTAGCAATATTACCCCCAATACCATTTTTATGTAGAGTAACTACTTCTTCCTTATTCTTACTCTTAATCTTATTTTTATCTTTATTTACAC
This sequence comes from uncultured Bacilli bacterium, assembly GCA_947631205.1. Lineage (GTDB taxonomy): Bacteria > Bacillota_I > Bacilli_A > RF39 > UBA660 > Ventrenecus. Next base: position 17,020 of record CANRKL010000011.1, read on the forward strand.
TAATCTTCTCATCTACTTCATCTTTTAAATAACGTTGATAAATAATCTTAGCAAAAATAATCAAACTTACAACTAAATAAAAAGCTTCTAAAATAACTTTCCAAATTGTATAAAATATTTGATTTAAAGGACTAGATAATATATAAAAAACTGATTTTCCTAATTCTTCTAATAAAGACACAGGAATATGACATAAAGATATTAAAAAAATAACAACAATTATTTCTAAAGCAATTTTAAGTAATTCTCCTGTATTCTTAGTACTTATTAAATTTAAAAAATCATTACTATATTTAATAATTTTTTCACTAAAATTACTAATAATATCTTTACTTTGTTTTTCCTTATCTTTCTTAGTTGAATTAATTAATAATAAAGCTAAAAGATGAACATCTCCAAAAGATGCCACTGCCTCTTTTTCACTAATTCCTGAAGATATTTTTTCATCTATATAACCAAGATATTCTTCTATAAGACTATCTACTTCTTCTTTATCTAAACTATTTAATTCACGTCTTAACTTTTTTAAAAATTCATCTTTAGTCATAAATACTCCTTTTCTAAAATTAACTATCATAATTTTCTCTTGACATAATTATAATGTGGCATACATTCGTTTGTCAAACATTTTTTTAAAAAGATAACATTTTAGTTTGTTATCTTCCAAAGAGATTCCTTATTCTTATTAGAAAGTGTGGTAAATAGACATACAAAATTTTTTCAAAAAAAGTTTTATTAAGGATTATGCACAAGGCATCAAAGGAAAAAAGGAATCTTTTCTAACAGGAAATATTTTTTCCTGTTGGCATTTACTATACAAAAACTAAACGTCTATTTCAAGAAAACAAAATGACAAGTTTTGTCACATCTTGTCATTTTTTGTCTTATTCAGTTCGTAAAGCAATTACAGGGTCTTTTTTACTAGCTAACTTAGCAGGAATAAATCCACCAATTAAAGTTAAAATAACACTAACAGTAATTAATATTAAAGCATGCAATGGATTCATAACAGCTACATTATTTAAATTAGTTAAATCTTTTAAAATATTGTTAGCTGGAAATAACAACAACCATGCTATAAAAATTCCTAAAGCTCCAGAAGATACCCCAATTATAAATGTCTCAGCACTAAATACTCTTGAAATATCTTTCTTTCTAGCTCCTAAGCTTCTTAATATTCCTATTTCTTTAGTTCTTTCTAATACCGAAATATACATAATTATTCCAATCATAATACAAGATACTACAAGAGAAATAGAACTAAAAGCCACCAAAACAATTGTAATTGCATCCATTATATTACTAGATAATGAACTCATCAAATCAGCTTGGTCAATATAAGCAATCTTCTCATCTTCATCTTTATTGTTATTATATTCATCTAAATAATTAACAATATTTTCTTTACTAGAAAAATCAGTCGGATGAATTTGAATCATATAAGGAACAACATCATCACCTAAATAACCTAACATCGTCTCTTTAGCTTCTCTTCCTTCTTTAGTTTCTTCATCAAATAACTCTCCAGTTAAAACATTATAACTTGCTTCTTTTTGAATCTTTACAACCTTTGATTCCTTATTTTGACTAATCATATAATCTTGTAATTTATAAGAATAATAAATACCCGGATTAGAAGCTACACTAGGATAATCTTCTTTTAATCTTACAATCCCAACAACTTTTAAAACAACATTATTTTCACTATTATAAAGCTTATCTAAATCTTGATTTGGTATATAATAATTCCCAATACTTTGATAATAATCATCATTTAATACAATCTTAAAACTACTATTCAATAAATCACTAAAACTAATATTATCTTTCGTATCATAACCTAATACTTCTAAAATATCTAATGAAAGACGATTTTTACTATCAACTTCAACTACTACTTCATCTTTATTTTCTGGTACTCTTCCCTCTAAAATATCAAACCTCTCTTCTAATACCCCATTTCTATTTTCATCTAAAGAATGAGGATAACTAGCAATATTTAAATTAGCAGTAGATATTTGTTTAACTTTCCCAGAAACTTTTTGTAAAATATTTAATCCCATAGTATAAGTATAATTAATTCCTGTTACATCATCTTTATTAATATTTTCTAAATAATCTATATAATCTTTCGTAATATTATTAGTATGTAAATACTTATCTACATTGTTATCCATTGGAATAACATAATCAATATTAGGATAAGCATCTTCACTACTTACAACTTCTTCTTGCATTTTTTGCATGGCTTCTTCATCTAAATTCATACTTTGTTTGCTAATTATTATCGGTAAAGCACTCAAAGTATTTTTTTCAAAAATATCTATTTGCTTATCAAATCCATTAGATAAACTTAATATTAAAGCAATCCCAATAATCCCAATACTAGATGCAAAAGCTGTTAAAAGAGTTCTTCCCTTTTTAGTTCTAATATTATTTAAAGATAAATGAAGTGCTGTAAAAAAATTCATCGAAGTCTTTTTTAACTTATATACTTCTTCTTCCTCTTCTTCTTTAGACAAAGGATTAGAATCACTTATAATCTCCCCATCTTTCATTTCAATAACTCTATTAGCATATAAATTAGCTAAATCAGGATTATGAGTTACCATAATTACTAATTTATCCTTAGCTATCTCTTTAATAAGATTCATAATTTGAACACTTGTCTTAGAATCAAGAGCTCCTGTTGGTTCATCTGCTAAAATAATATCCGGGTCATTAGCTAAAGCTCTAGCTATTGCTACTCTTTGCATTTGACCACCAGATAACTGATTAGGTCTTTTATGAATATGGTCAATTAACCCTACCTTTTTTAATACCTCTCTAGCCTTCTCTTTTCTTTTTCGAGAATTAATTCCTGATAAAGTCATTCCCATTTCTACATTACTTAAAATATCCATATGATTAATTAAATTATAACTTTGAAAAACAAATCCAATACAATTATTTCGATAAGCATCCCATTCTCTATCTTTAAAGTTTTTTGTTGATTTTTGATTAATAATCAAATCTCCAGAGTCATACCTATCAAGTCCTCCAATTATATTTAATAATGTTGTTTTTCCAGACCCACTTGGACCTAATATAGCTACAAATTCATTTTTCCGAAACTTTAAATCTACACCTTTTAAAGCATGTTGAACAAAATCACCAGTTCGATAACTTTTTTTAATATTTTTTAATTCTAGCATATAGTTTCCTCCTCATAAAAATCATTAAAAAATATATGATACATTTATTGATATAGAACTTTTAACTCACCACTTCTATTATTATATAAAAGGTTAAAATAGTTAGTCAAATATTTTTAAGTCTTTTTGCAAAATTTTTTTGCACTTTTTTGTATATTTTTGTTGACAAAGTATAAACTAATAATATATAATTTGAATGTACTGCTTGATTAGCTCAGTCGGTAGAGCAAACGGCTGTTAACCGTTGGGTCGTAGGTTCGAGTCCTACATCAAGCGCCATTTAGTATATTTACAAGCTCTTTATTAAGGGCTTGTTTTTATTTTCACAATACAAAATTATACACTTTATTAGTAAAAAATATAGAATTTTAATAAAATTTCGGGTATTATATAAATACCAGAAACAATTTCGGGTATTTTACTAATACCAGAAAAAAATTCGTTTTTCTTCCGGTATTGCATATTTACCGGAAAAATTTTCGGGTATTAAAAAAATGAGGAGGTTAAAAATGAATGAAAGTAAATTATTTAAATTACCATTAAAAGATAACTTAGAAACTAAAAATGTTCTAAAGCAATTAAATAAAACAAGTCGTGCTCTAGCTGAACTTAAAGGTGTAGCTAAAACTATGCCTAATCAAAATATACTTATTAATGCAATAATGATAAATGAAGCAAAAACTAGTTCTGGTATAGAAAATATTGTTACAACACACGATGAAATATATAGAGCAATGATTAGCCCTAATAATACTACCCCAGAAGCTAAAGAAGTAGTTGATTATAGAAGTGCTATTTGGGAAGGATATAATTTAATAAAAGATAATAATTTAATAACAAAAAGTACAATAATTAAAATACAAGAAAAAATAGAACATAATAATGCTGGTTTTAGAAAAACTCCAGGTACAATTATTAAAAACACAGCTACTAATGAAACTATATATACACCTCCCCAAACATACGATGAAATAATCGATTATTTAAACAATTTAGAAAAATATATAAATAATGTTGATGATGACGTTGATTCATTAATTAAATTAGCAATAATACACTACCAATTTGAATCAATACATCCTTTCTATGATGGTAATGGAAGAACAGGAAGAATATTAAATATATTATATTTAGTATATATGAATCTCTTAGAAACTCCTATTTTATACTTAAGTAAATACATCATCAATAACAAAATGGAATACTATAGACTATTTCAAGAAACAAGGCAAACACAAAATTATGAAAATTGGATTTTATATATATTAAAAGGCATAGAACAAACTTCAGAAGAAACAATTGAAATGATTAGAAAAATAAGTGAAGAAATGTTAAATATGAAAAATGAATTACGGAATAATAAATTAACTTCTAAAATATATTCAAAAGAACTATTAGAAGCCTTATTTTTTGAATTCTATACAAAAATACCATATATCCAAAAACAATTGAATGTTTCTGATAAAACTGCACAAAAGTATCTTGATATATTAGTAGATTTAAATTTTTTATCTACTGAAAAAATAGGTAGAGAAAGAATTTATAAAAATGAAAGATTATTTAATATTATAAAAAATTTTGATGATAATAAAATTATTAATAAAGACAATACCTTTAATATAGAAACTGTAGAAAAATAAAGAACATCTATAGTTCACAATACCAAAAATTATACACTTTACTAGTAAAAATTATAGAACTAAAATACCCGAAGCAATTTCGGGTATTTTACTAATACCGGAAAAAAATCCGTTTTTCTTCCGGTATTATATATTTACAGGAAAAATTTTCGGGTGTTAAAAACATAATTTATATTTGCAAAAGTATCAAAAATTACAAAGTTTTGCAAGTGTACTAGCAAAACTTTACAAAACATCTTTTTTATGTTACTATTATTTTGGTGAAGAAATATGATTAAAAGAGATAACTATTTAAAAAGAATAATAGACGCTAAAGACACTGAATTTATAAAAGTAATAACTGGTGTTAGAAGAAGTGGTAAATCAACTCTTTTATTAATGTTTAAAGATTATTTATTAGAAGAGAAAATAAAAGAAGAAAACATTATTTACATAAATTTTGAATCTGCTAAATATGATGATATAAAAAATTACAAAGATTTATACAAATATGTAGAAAAAAAAATTAAAAAAGATAAAGTATATTTATTATTAGATGAAGTTCAAAATGTTGAAGCCTTTGAAAAAGCTATCAATGCTTTTAAAGTTGATTTTGATATAGATATTTACATGACAGGTTCTAATGCCTATCTTTTATCAAGCGAATTATCAACATTATTATCAGGAAGATATATTGAAATAAAAATGTATCCTTTATCATTTAAAGAATATTTAATTTTTAATAATTATGATAACAACAATTTATTAGATAAATTTAATGAATATTTAAAATATGGAGGACTTCCTGCTATAACTTTAATAAAAAATAACAACGAGTTAGTCCTATCATATTTAAATGATATTTATAATACTATCGTTAAAAAAGATATAATTGACCGCAACAAAATAAAAGATACAGCTCTTTTAGAAAATATAATCAAATACTTAGCTAATAATATAGGAAGCCAAATATCTTCTACCAAAATAAGTGATTACTTAAATAGTAACAAAATAATCCCAAACTCTAATCATCAAACAATTGATAATTATTTAAATATGTTAGAAAAATCATTCATAATATATAAAGCAGACCGTTCTGACATAAAAAGTAAAGCAATATTAAAAACTTTAGGAAAATATTATATTGCTGACATAGGAATAAGAAACGTAATCATCGGTTATAGAAATATCGATGAAGAACAACTATTAAAAAATGTTGTTTATTTAGAATTACTTAGAAGAGGATACAAAGTAAGTATTGGTAAAATAAGCGAGTATGAAGTAGATTTTGTTGCTGAAAACCCCAATAATATAAAGTATTTTCAAGTTACTAAATCACTAATTAATGAAGATGTTAAAACAAGAGAAATAAGAAGCCTTGAAAGTATTAATGATAATTATGAAAAAACAATTTTAACTATGGATAAAACTATTAATAACGATTTTAACGGAATAAAAGTTTTAAATATTATAGATTGGCTTTTACAAGATGAATAAATAACTATGCCCACTCATATATTTTAAATCACCATATCATATAAAAGGTGACTAAATATGCGACTTTTAATAAGTGCCATTGCCAGTAGTTTTGATTCCCTAATAATTGGCATAAATTTTAAATTAAATAAAACAGTTATTAAAAAAAATCAATTTTTCATGATATTTCTTATGACTACTTTTATATTAATATTACTAAATACTTTATTATCATTATTTTCTCTTAACATAAATTTTAACTATTTAAATCCCCTAATATATTTTATTTTTGCTTTAGAAAGCTTAAAAAAGAAAACTAAAAACAACCAACCTCATCTCATAACTTTATTAGCTTTAAGTCATTCCTGTGATTCTTTTTTTATGTCTTTAACATTTATTAAACAATATAATTTTATTTTCTTATCTCTTCTTTTTTCTTTAGTAGGAACCCTATTTGCCCTAATGGGTTACAAAAGTACTAAAAATTTTAAAAACAGTGATAAATTAGCTACTATCCTCTTTTTAATTTTAACTATCACTAGTCTTTTTCAAATAATCTAAATAATTATCTAAAACCTTATATATATCTTCTTCACTCTTACATTCACAAATTTGCTTTTTAATTTCTTTATTATTTGGCATTCCTTTTAAATAAAACAAAATATTTGACCTAATTTCTAAAAGAGCACTAGTTAAAGATTTATCTTGTTTTAATAATTCAAAATGTTTCTTCATCATCATAATTTTTTCTTCATAACTTACCTCTGGTAAAAGAGTATTATTTTCTAAATAATATACACAATCTCTAATAAGCCAAGGATTTCCTAAAGCCCCTCTTCCAATCATTACTCCATCACAACCTGTTTCAAGGATCATTTTTTTAGCTAATAAAGGACTTGTCACATCTCCATTTCCTATTACCGGAATTTTTACTGCTTCTTTTACTTGTTTAATTATATTCCAATCAGCTTTCCCACTATAACCATCACTTCTTGTTCTTGCATGAACTGTTATAGCACTTGCTCCTGCTTGTTCAATTTTCTTCGCAACTAATACAGCATTAATACTATTTCTATCCCAACCACTTCTAATTTTAACAGTTACTGGAACATCTACACTTTCTACAACTTTTTTAACTATTTCATATATTTTATCAGGATTTTTTAAAAGAGCACTTCCTGCTTGAGATTTCAAAGCAACTTTAGGAACAGGACAACCCATATTTATATCAATAATATCTGGGTGCATATATTCTAAAACTATTTTAGCTGATTTAACAAATGAATCTACATCACTTCCAAATATTTGTTGGGCAATTGGTCTTTCTTCATCACTCATTTTTAATAATTTAAAAGTTTTTTCATTCCCATATACTAAAGCCTTATCACTAACCATTTCAGCATAAATTAACCCAGCTCCCATCTCTTTAATAATTTTTCTAAAACTAGTATTCGAATATCCCGCCATAGGCGCTAAAACAATGGGATTTTTAACATACACATTACCTATATAAAAACTCATAAGCTCTTCCTATCTAAATCCACCCATACTTTATCACCATTTTCTAATAAAAAAGCATTAGCTTGGTCTCTATCAATATGAAAATCTAATACCCCATTTTCTTTTACCTTAACAAAAGCTTCTATCATTCCCTTTCTTAATCCATCTATATAAACATTAACTTTATCCTTATCTTTAAAACCATACTTTTGAGCTTCTTCTAAACTCATATGAATATGACTCTCTGCCATTATACAAGACTTTGGTAAATCTACTACTTTATCATTATATTTAACCTTTATAAAAACAGCATTCTCTAACTCATTACTTCTAGCTACTGGTGGCTTTACTCCTAAAATATAAGCATCACTATAAGAAACTTCTACTTGATTATATTCTCTATAAGGACCCATTACTCGAACATTATTTACCTCTCCCTTAGGCCCTACTAAAGTAACTTTCTTATCTGTACTATACTCTCCCTTTTGACTAATATATTTAAATGGCTTAATATCATCTTCAAATAAATACTTATACACATCTTTAGTTAAATGAACATGATGATTACTAACTCCTACATTTATTTCTAACTTTGCCATATATACCTTCCTTTCAATCAATAAATGTTCCTAAAATCCCATAAGAAACAATTAACATTATTATTCCTGCTAATAAAACACCTAAAGAAGCTGCTAAAAAAGATTTTTTCTTATCAAGCCCAATTAAAGCTGCAATTAAACATCCTGTCCAAGCTCCTGTTCCTGGTAAAGGAATTCCAACAAAAAGCATTAATCCAATATATTTTAATCTTTCTATTTGTTCTTTTTTATTATGAGCTTTCATCTCTAACTTAGAAACTAATTTACTAATTCTTTTCGTTTTTTTCAAACGGTCAAATAAAGGCATAATAAACCATAAGATAAATGGAATAGGAATAATATTTCCTAAAAAACAAACTCCTAAAGCCTGCCACATTGGTAAATTAATCAACCTAGCGGCAATAAGTCCACCTCTAAGTTCTAAAACTGGTATCATAGAAATAATTAAGACTATTATATATTTACCAAAAATAGTTGTTGTCCAACTCCCAAATAAACCAACCATAAATTTTGCAAATTTTTCTGTCATTAAGTATCCTCCTATCGTGTATTTATTATACTAAAAATTTTTTATTTTTCTAGTCTTTTATTTTTTTAAAAGACATAAATCAATTATAAAGGATAAAAAACAAATATGCAAATTATTAATTTAACTAAAAAAGGAAGAAAAATTTAATAATCTTTTCTTCCAAAAGTGTGAGTTTTAAAGTTTTTTTATGTTATTATATCGTATAGAGTTTTATTTATTTTGGGCAAAATTTACCATCTTTTTATTAGTCTATCACTTCCTTTCATAGCTTTAATTTACTATTCTAATATGAAAAGTATGTGATAATTTAGTGAATATTATATATTATTTACATTTAATGTAAAAATAAAATGTTGACCCCTTATTTTTCTCTGATTTAACCCCATACTTAAAATGATGCTGCTCTAATATTGATTTACATATAGAAAGCCCAATTCCTGAACCTACAACATTTCTTCGATGATTTTTATCATTCTTATAATATTTATCCCATATCCTATTTAAATCACTTTCACTTATTCCAACCCCTGTATCAATAATCTCTACTAAATACTCATTCCTTGCCTTCTTAATTCTTATTTTGACAACCTTATCTTCTCCTGTATAATTAATAGCATTATTAACTAAATTATAAATAACTTGATATATTCTTTTTTTATCTGCATAAACTAATGCTTTCTTAGGAGATATTAATTGAAAATGATAATTCTCTGTTTCTTTAATAATTTCATACTTCTTAATTATTTCATTTACAACACTTACTAAATCAAAAGTATCATACTCTAAAACACTTTCTAAAGCTTCCATTTTAGATAATGTTAAAATGTCATTAACTAATAAATTTAATCTATCAGTTTCATTCATAATAATATTACAATGTAAATTTCTTTTTTCATCATCTTTATAAGACATATCTCTTACCATTTCAGCATATGCCCTAATCATTGTAAGAGGTGTCTTTAAATCATGAGAAACATTAGCCATTAAATCTCTTCTAAGTTCATCAGTTTTATGTAATTCATCTTTAGCATTATCTAATACTTTTGCTAAATCATTTACTTCTTCAATATCATACTGTGGAAACTTAATATTATAATTTCCTTTCCCTAAATCTTTAGCTTTCTTAGTAATATCTAAAATAGGCTTAGTAATTTGCCTTGATAAAAAATAAGCAACTAAACAAGCAAAAAAGATAGCTATCACAGTTAAATAAATTAATTGATTTTTTAATATAGTACTGGCACTACTTAAATCTTCTAATGGACTATATAAAAATATTGAACCAATATTTGTCTTTAAAGCATACATATAAGCCTCTGCATGATATTCTTTATTTTCTAATCGTACTGTACTTGTATTATCTAAAGACTCTAAAAACTTTTTTTGAATAGACATTATATCTTCATTTTTTTGACCTAATTCACAACCTACCATAAGACCATTATAAGTTGTTGATGTCTTATTATTCCATATAACCTCGATACACACTTCTTTCTTATAAGCAATATTTTCTAAATCTTTATCCAAATTAGCTGTATTAATACTTAAAATACTATTAGCTATTTCATTCATATTTTTAACTTGAAAATGCTCATAAAAATAACGAAAATAAACTATTTGACTAACCCACAATAATAACAAAATAGAAACACTAAAAACAACTAAATAAATTAAGGTTCTAAAACTAATACTAGTTGTTTTTTTCTGTATATTCAAATTTATAACCTACTTTTCTAATTGTTTTTATATGTTTTCCATATTCCCCTAAGTGTTTTCTTAAAGTTTTAACATGAGTATCAATAGTTCTATCATCACCATAAAAATCAAATCCCCATATATTAGTAAGTAATTGTTCTCTTGTTAAGGCTATTTTATTATTCTCTACAAAATATAACAGTAAATCATATTCTTTTGGAGTTAAAACAATAACTTCATCTTTAATTTTAACCTCATGAGCTTCATTATTAATTTCTAAATCACCATACTTAATAATATTTTTCTCTGTTTCATTCCTCTTAGAAATAGCCTTAATTCTTGCTACTAATTCTTTAGGACTAAATGGCTTAGTTACATAATCATCAATCCCTAAATCAAATCCCAATAACTTGTCAAATTCTTCCCCACGAGCCGATAACATTAAAACTGGAATATTTTTTATTTTTTTAATCTCTTTAACAGCTTGATACCCATCCATATGAGGCATCATTATATCCATAACAACAAAATCAATATCATCATCTTTTACTGCTTTAATAGCTTCATACCCATCAGATGCTTCTATAACTTGATAATTTTCTAACAACAAATATTCTTTAACAACATTTCTAATTAATTCTTCATCATCAACAACTAAAACTTTCAATGTAATCACCACCAATTACTTAATAATATATCATAAATGTGATAAATACATGAACTTTTTAAATAATTCTTTCTTGTAAATAAATGACTTCATCAATTATTTTGTCAAAATCTAATTTAGCAAAATCATCATTATTATAATAGGTATCAATTGTATAAATAAATTTTTCATATATATCATATGAAAGATATTTAGATAAAGTTTTAGAATTTAATTTTTTTCTATTACATAAAAGAACATAAAAATCTCGTTTATCTTCATCAAATATTTCTATTAAAATTAAAATTAATTCCCATGGTAGTATTTTAATTTCATCAGGAAGTCCCATTGGATATAAAAGATATAACTTAATCATTTTTTTTAAATTAAAACAAGTATAAAAGTCTCCATATTTATTAATTAAAAACTTTGATAATTTTTTAATTAACTTATTTTCTTTTTTCATATGATATTTTCCTTCTTGATACCACGTATTAAACTTTTTATTTTCATCTAAAATATAATGAGTCTGGATAAAAAGTTTAATATCTTTAAAAATATCTTCATTCATATTCCCTCCTTTCACTAATAATATTACCCAAAAAGTCTTGATTTCCTTTTTTTTCAGTGCAATTTATAAAATATGTCGATTTTTTAAATTTTTTTTCCTACCAATTTTCTTAAAACTAAAAAAAGCGTCTAGTCCTTTGTAAATCAAATTGTAAACAATTGTAAATCAAAAATAATATTAATAACATTGCATAACTTTTACAAATTTATTTTTTATTTATAGATTTAAAAAAGAAAAATCTTAACTCGTAGACTTTTCTTATTTAATTATCTTTTAATAAAAATGGATTTTCTTTAGAACCATAGTTATCATCAGTTTTTTCTTGAATTTTAACATTACTATCTAAATAGGCAGTAGGGCGAACGGCATTAGCATTGGAGGCACTGTTGCTGTGCACGTACCCGCCAGAATACACATTGAACACATAGCGAGCATCCGACGAATGCGGGACAGGTGTTATGGTCAATTGATAATTATTACTAACATATAACCAATCGTTCCCTTTACAATCTGGAGTACTTTCATTCCAGCTATACATTGTTTCTGCTAAACATTCATCTCTTACATTTCCTCCTACAGCATATCCATAGTCTGATGGGTACATTAGTCCTATAAATCCGTTCCAGGTCGTTGTTCGTACCACTGGGTCATTACAATATGTTCCTCCACTACTTGCACATTGTTCTTTCCCATTATGATTACTTCGCTCTGCTTCATATGTTGCATTGGCTAACCAATCTGATGTATTGTATTTTTCAAATGTTCCTGTATTCCATCTTACTTTCACTAATTTATCTTTAACACTTGAGGTTAGTCCCGTACTACTAAAATCACAGGCTGTTTGTTTATCATTTAAACTACTGTAACATTGTCCACTCTCCTTATTCCAATAGGCTCCAGAGTTTAAAGTATTCATTATATCTGCTTGACTCCATTCGTTCACTCCATATCCTGAGTTTATATCACTTGCTGATGTGTCCCAGCTCCAGCCTCCTATACTATCTGCTCTTATTATTTTTACTAAGCTTTGCCCTGTATTTTCGCTTTTATCTTCATTGATAACCGTCATGTTATTCATAACTCCTATTATTCGCCACAAAATTGGTTTATCTCTAGAATCTCTATCTCCTATATCAATGTAATTATATGGACTATTTCCTATATATCTTAAATTATTTTCTTCTGTTCCATTTTCTTT
>CANRKL010000012.1 GCA_947631205.1 uncultured Bacilli bacterium
TGAAGATTTTATTTTCATTGTCGTTTGTTTCTTGAAGACGAACACAGTGAGACGGAAAGGAATGTTTAAAAAAATGACAAAAGAACTTAAAGAATTATTAAAATATCCTGATATGTATGAAGAGATGAATTTAGAAGAACAGAAATATTGGCAAGATTATTTTAAGAATTTACCTAATGATAAATTAGTTGAAATTTTAGATAACCTACCTTTAAATGCGGGAAATGGATTATTTTCTTGTGTTGCTAAAATATATGCTGAATCTTTAGGGACAAATACGTATCAAATTAATCTTATTGTAGAAAGTTTATCTTATAAAAGAGCTAAAGCTTATTTAGAAAATAAATATAAAAGTACTGGAAAGAATAACTCATATAATCCATATGTTTTATATAAAACTGGTAATACTAGTAATAAAACAAATCAAAAAACGAAAAAACATGGACGTGTAAAAGTTAAAAAAGTAAATTTTCGATAAAAAGGAGTGAATGAGAATGATAAATATAAAAGAAGATGAAAATTTAAGTAAGTTAAATCATAGTTGTGCCCATTTAATGGCTCAAGCAGTAAAACATTTATTTCCAGAAGCTAAATTTTGGGTTGGACCAGTTATTGAAGAGGGATTTTATTATGACATGGATTTAAATGGGCAAACTCTAAGCGAAGAAGATTTAGAAAAAATAACTAAAGAAATGAAGAAGTTAGCTAAAGATGGAAAAAGAATAATAAGAAAAGAAATAAGTCGTGATGAGGCTTTAGAAATGTTTAAAAATGACCCATATAAAGTGGATTTAATAAAGGAAATGCCTGATGATGAAGTTATTTCTTGTTATACGCAAGGGGATTTTACAGACCTATGTAGAGGTCCACATGTCGAGAGTGTTAAAGAATTAAAACATTTTAAATTATTAAAGTTTTCTGGTTCATATTATAAGGGAGACTCTAAAAATAAGCCTTTACAAAGAATTTATGGGGTATGTTTTAAGAGTGAGGAAGAACTAGATGAATATTTAAAGTTATTAGAAGAAGCTAAAGAAAGAGACCATCGGAAATTAGGTAAAGAATTAGGTATATTTATGAGTAGTGATTTAGTAGGAAAGGGATTACCTTTATATTTACCGAATGGTTATATAATATGGGAAGAATTAGAAAATTATATTAAAGATAAAGAAAAGAAGTTAGGTTATAAGCATGTTTTAACACCACCTTTAGGAAGTGTTTCTTTATATAAGACATCAGGACATTGGGACCATTATAAAGAAAATATGTTTCCTAAAATGAAAGTTGATGATGAAGAGTTTGTTTTAAGACCAATGAATTGCCCTCATCATATGATGATTTATGCAAATGAAATGCACTCTTACAGAGATTTACCAATAAGAATTGGAGAAATTGGAAGAGATTGTCGTTTTGAAGCAAGTGGGGCTTTAAAAGGAATTGAAAGAGCAAGAACTTTTTGTCAAAATGATGCTCATTTATTTGTTACTAAAGAACAAATTGGCACGGAAATAGAAAATGTTATTAAATTAATTAAAGAAGTTTATGAAGAGTTAAATATTACTGATTATCATTTTGAATTATCCCTAAGAGATAAGTCTGACAAACAAAAATATTATCCTGATGATGAAATGTGGGAATATGCAGAAGATACTTTAAGAAATATTTTAAATGATGCTCATATTGATTATATTGAAAAAATTGGGGAAGCAGCCTTTTATGGACCTAAGTTAGATGTTCAAGTAAAACCAGCAGTGGGGCCTATTTATACTTTATCTACTTGTCAATTAGATTTTTGTTTACCAATGAAATTTGATTTAAATTACATAGATAATTTAGGTGAAAAGAAAACACCAGTTGTAATTCATAGGGCTATTTTAGGCTCACTAGACCGTTTTATAGCTTATATCTTAGAAGAATACAAAGGTGCTCTTCCATTATGGCTTAGTCCTATCCAAGTTAATATTATTCCTGTTAATAATGAATATCATTTAGAATATGCTAATAAAATAAAAGAATTATTAGAAAAAGAAAATATTAGAGTAAATTTAGATGACCGAAATGAAAAATTAGGATATAAGATGCGTGAATCAGTTATAAAAAAGATTCCATATACATTAATTTTGGGACAAAAAGAGAAAGATAGTGAAAAAATTAGTTACCGAAAATATAAAAGTGAAGATACTATAGAATTAAGTTCTGAAGAATTTTTAGAACAATTAAAGAATGAGATTATCAAGAAAAAATAATAAGAGGTAAGAGGTACTTTTTAATAAGTATCTTTTATTATGATGAAATTTGGATTGTAAACTTGATTGACAATTAATATTTATAAATGTTAGAATTAATTTATATAGGAAAGATATGGGGTGTTATAAATGAAAAAGCTTTCTATATTTTTAATTATTTTATTTATGAGTTTAATTGTTAATGTTAATGCTAAGTCTGTTGCAATTAATACTGATAAATATGATTTAAATATTGGGGATGAAATTGTTGTATCAATTGATTTAGAAGATTATGACTTAATTGATTCTTATGATGCTAAATTTAGTTTTGATAGAGATGTTTTTGAATTACTTAGTAATGATAATTTTGTTACTAATAAAAACTTTAGTAATGTTTCTTATAATTCTTCTAGTAATCGTTATTCTATTAATAATACTTTGGGAGATAACAATACTTTACAAATTAAATTAAAAGTAAAAGATGATGCTTTAAAGGGAGTTACAACAATTTTTATTAATGATATTAATGGGAAAACTTTAAAAAGTGAATATGATTATGAAGATAATTCAGTTGATGTTAATATTGTAAATGGTACTACAAAAGAAGTAGTAAGTAACAGTGAAGAAGATGAAGTAGAAGAGGAGAAAATGTCTTGGATTAATGTCATATTAATATTAATCTCAGCTGGTATTTGTTTATTTGTTATTAATTATTATATTAAAACTAGAGAAGAAGAGGAAAGTCCTAATTACATTGTTCTTGCGGTATCTATTTTAGCGATGATTGGATTTTTCTTAGGTGGTATTTTTATTAATATAGATAAGAATAAACTTAATGGAACTTTTGTAGATTTTGAAAATGCGAGAAAGTTAATGGAATATAATATTACTGTTATAAAAGAACAAGAAGAAGATAATAGTGAAGATGTTTCTTTAAATGTTTTAGATGAAAGTAAGATAAGTAGTAATTTAGAAGAGGCGATAGCTCTTAATTATCAAGTAAATATTAAAGAAGGTAAATTTGATAATTATTATCCAGAAAAGGGCGATACTGTTAAATTAGAATTAAATTTAGATACTAATTATGATAGTGATATTAAGGCTGTTAAAATAGATGGAATTTTATATGATGCTTACAAAATTGATGAAAATAAATATTTTATCAATTTTTTAACACCAAAAAAATATGGTAAACAAAAAGTTGTTATAACAGATATTATTTTAGATAATAACAAAGAAATAACTAGTAATTATGAGGTAGAATTTGTGGTATTAAAAGACAAACCAAATATTAGTGATTTACAAATAGATAATAAAGAAGAAATTCCTTTAATTACTTTTAAACTTAATGATGAAGATAAATCTTTTATAAGTGGGAAAATAGTTATTTTAGATAGTTCTAATAAAGAAGTTATTACAAGTCCTTTAAAAGTTGGAAAGATAGCTTTAAATCAAGAATTAATAAGTGGGGAAAAATATAATATAAAAATTATTGTTAAATATGATTTAGATTTAGAAGACAATAATTTAAATGAATATGAAGAAATTATTTACGATAAAACTTTTACTTTTGAAAGAGATTATAATTTTATAGCTAAGAATATTAAAATTACAGAAATTGTCAAAAATACTGATGATTTAGTTTTAACTTTGGAAAATGCTTATAATTCTTATTTTGATGTAAAAGAAGTAGTTGTTTCATCAAAAACTTATCCTGTTAGTAAAAAAGGTAATTTATATACAGTTATTTTACCAAAGGATAAAAGAGGAAAAAATGAAATAGTTTTAAATGAAGTAATTTTAGAAAATAATGCTAAATACCAAGTAAATCAAAAATTAAGTTATATTTATTTAAAAGATGAACCTGTAATTACTACTTTAAAGACTACTTATGATAAACCTAAGTTAAGTTTTAACTATGAAATTTTAGATAATAATCAAAGTGTTAAAGAAGTGATTGTTACATTGTTAAAAGATTTAGAAGAAAAAACAAAACTTAGTTACAAAGATTTAAGTAAAGAAGATGAGTTTTTATTAGAAGAAGCTGGAGATTATCAAATAAAATTAGAAGTAATTTATGATTTAGGTGATGGAAAAGAAAAAGTAATTACTAAAGTATTAGATGATATTTATACGGTAGATGTAACATCGCAAATTATAAGTCATGAAGTAGGTTATTATGTTAAGAAAAATGAAGACTTTAATATAATATATAATGTTTTAGATAATACAGATAAAGATGTTAAAAAATTAGTAATTAATGGGAGTGAAAAAGAAGTAGTAAAATTATCTTCTGATAAATATATGGTAACTATAACTTCAATAGATGATAATCAAATTATGCCTCTTGTTGTTACTAGAATAATTTATGATGATGAAAGTATTTTAACTAATTATGATAAGAGTGAAGTATATGTTTTAAAAGATATACCAAGTATTTCTAATTTAAATGTTGATACAAAAGAAGAAAAGCCAAAGGTTAGTTTTACAATTACCGATAGTGATGGGTCTTATAAAAGTGGCATATTAAAAGTAACTGGTGAAGATGGTAGGGAAGAAGAAATTTTATTTACTAATGAAAGAGAAATAACTTTAGAAAATATTCAAGAATTTAAATTATATACAGTAGAAGTTTTAGCTTCTTATGATTTAGATGATGATAGTAATAATGATTTAAATAACGAAACTCTAAAAAGTAATAAAGTATCTTTTGAAGTTAAAAAGAATTATGATTTTAAATTAAGTGATTTAACTGTTAAAGAAGTAAATCAAGAAAATATTGTTTTAACATTTACAAGTTCTAATGCTTCTAATAAGTATTATGTTAAAAGTGTTGTGATTAATGGAGAAAGTTATGATGTTAAAGAAAGAGAAGGTAATACTTATACAGTAAATATTCCTAATACTTATAAAGAACCATTAAGTTTAGTTACCTTAACTTTAACAGAAGCTACTTTAGATGATGAAGAAGTCTTTGATGGATTAGGTGAGTCTGTTACTATCTTTAAAGATGCTCCAACTGCTACAATTAGTGATTTAAATCTTGATAGTGATAAGAAAAAAATAAGTGCCAACATCTCTATTAGTGACAATCATGAAACTATTAAAGATGAAAAAGTATATGCAACTTTAATTGGACCAAATAATTACCGAGAAACTAAAGAAGTTAGTATTATAGATAATGCAGGAAGTGTTTTCTTTGATTCTTCAGAAATATTTATGGCTGGTACGTATACGTTAGATGTTTTAGCTTCTTATGATTTAGTTGATGGAAATACTCATTATAATATAGTTATTAGTAATGATGATAATACAGTAGATGTTCCTATTGTAGCAAACATAAGTAATAGTGAAGTACCAAATTATTATAATGAGCGAGGTAAAAGTTTTAATGTTAATTTTGTAATTACTTCTAATACTTTAGAAGAGATAACGAGTATTGAGGTTAATAATAATCCTAAAACATTTACTAAATTAGATAATAATAAATATCAAGTTGTCTTATCAGAAGAAAGTTTTGGGGAAAAAACTTATCAAATAACGAAGATTAAATATGGTGATACTGAAATTACTTTTGATAA
The DNA here is from genome assembly GCA_947631205.1 of uncultured Bacilli bacterium. Lineage (GTDB taxonomy): Bacteria > Bacillota_I > Bacilli_A > RF39 > UBA660 > Ventrenecus. The sequence continues at coordinate 5,807 of CANRKL010000012.1, forward strand.
TTCTTCGGAAGCAAAAGCCTATATTTTAAAACTTGTTCCTTCTTTTACTGTTACTTATGAGGACATAGAAAACCCAAGGGTTAAAGTTTTGGTAAGTGATGATGAGGATACAATAAAAGATGGGGCAAAAGTAGTGATTAAATCAAGTATGGGAAGTGTTATTGAAGAAAAATCTTTAGATGAGGTTAAAAATAGTAACTTTAATTTAACAAAAGAATTATATGCTAATGGAACATATTATGTAACATTAGAGGGGACTTATGACTTAGTAGAAGGTAAAAGTTTAGATTATCAAAAAGATTTAAGTGATTTATTAAATGAAGAAATAAATGTTATAACAGATTATCAATTAGAAATTACGGATTTACATGTAACAGGTATTGAAAAAGAAAATACAAAAATAAAGTTAGTTTTCAATAGTACTAATTATAGTGAAAAAAAGTTAAGTCAAATAAGAATTGGTGGATTGTATTACGATGTTACTTATGACGGAGTATCTTATACAGCTTATGTGCCTTATGTGGGAGAGATTAAGCAAACTATAGAAGTGGAAGGGGCTAAATTAGAAACAGGAAAAGAGCTTACTTTAAGTGAAAAAGCTAGTATTGAAATATTTAAAAATGCTCCAACGGCAACTATAGATAGTACTCTATTAGATGAAACTAATAAGAAAATAACAGTTAAGTTTACGGTGGAAGATTTAGATAAAACAATTACTGATGGTAAGGTAGTTGTAAGTGTTAGTAATACCGAAAATGATGAAGTAATTACTAAAGATGTTTTAATAAATAGCGATGGGTCTTATGAAGTTTCTTTAACTAATGATGAGGTCTTTATGGCGGGATTAAATACAGTTACGATTAAAGCTAATTTTGACCGAGCAGATGGGGAAACTCATCAAAGTGAAAAAATATCTAGTGATAGTAATAATACTGTAAATGTTCCAATTGTTTCTGAGGTTCTTTCATCAAAAATAAATAAATTATATCCTACAAAGGGAGAAGACGTAGAAGTAACTTATACATTTAAACATAATGTTTCTAAAACAAAAGTTACGAAAATTAAATTAAAAGAAAATAGTGATATTACAAAAGATTATGAAGTAGAAGAAATAACAGATAATTCTTATAAAATAACTTATAAGGCTCCTATAGTACATGGCATTGTTAAATTAAAAGTAACTGAGGTATCTTATGGTGATACGGTTATTTCTAACATAGTGTCTCCAGACCAAGACCAAATAGATGTATTAAAGACTACTCCATCTATGACAAATGTTAAAACTATTGTTCATATGGTTCAAGAAACTATTGATGGTAAAGTATATCCAGCAAATACTATAACTTTTAAATTTAATTTAAATGACCCAGATAATGCGGGATTAAAAGATGAAAATGGTAATTTGATTATTAATTATGAACTTCCTACTTATACTTTAATAAAAAATATTAGTAGTGAAAAATTACAATTAGGAGAAAATGAACTTACTTTTGGTAATAGTCCTAAATCAAATCAAATACTCATGTTTGGAATAATCTTTAGTTATGATTTAGATAGTGATTTAAATAATGGCTTAAATGAAAATATGGGAAGAACATTAGGTCGATATGGAGCATGGATTCCAAGTTTTGCTAATCTTCATCTTAATAATTTAAAAATATTACATGAAGTAGATGGCTCTTGGGTAGAGACTACTAATTTAAAGAAAAATGAAGCATTTAAAGTATCATTTGAAGCTAATCCTTTATCAGAAGATGGACAGTCTTATAGTATTATAAAAGCTACAATAAATAAAGTAGAGTATGAATTAGAAAATGAAGGAAATGTTTATACAACTTCTAATACTTTAACGGGATTTAGTGAAAATAGTGATGTTTTGTTAGAAAAAATTGTTATTAAAAATAATCAAAATAGTGAAGAAACACTTGATTTAAATGAACAAAAAATTACTGTTAGTGTAGTTTCTTAATAAGTTAAAAATAGCTAATTATTCTATTTTTCGTTGAATCAATCTGAAGTGCACAATTAAGTGCAATAGATAAGAAAAGGAGTATTTATAAAGGAAAGTGCACTGAATTTTATATTAAAATATTAGAAAACAGTATCAAAAGACAGTTTAAATATTAAATAACAACATACTAAAAAGACATAGAGACAAAAATTTTAAATGTAAGTGCACAATCCCTATGGGTAATGTAAATTTTTAAATATTATACATATCAGAAAAAAATAGTCAATAAATTTATTTATAATTCCTCATTGACAACAGGAACCTAGCCATAATTCTTGTAATGTTTGTAATATCTTAATAAAAGATATTACAACAAGTATGGCGAATTATAGCTACCTATTGTCAATGATTTGCTTATAAATAAATTCTAAAACTTACTGCACAACAATTGTGCACTTCTTTTTTTAAATTACATTATTCTATTTTTTGCGGGTTAATTAGCTTTTTTTCTTGAAAATTCGCTATTAAGTGATATAATTTTTATAAGACATGAAGGGAGGGATAATATGAATTCAAATAAAGTTTATGTAAAAGATGGAAATATTGACAGCGCCTTAAGAAAATTTAAAGTCAAATTTGCGAAAAGTGGTGTCCCTTCTGAAATCAAAAAAAGAAAGCATTATGAAAAACCTGGCGTTAAGAGAAGAAATGCTAAAAAGGAAATGATGCGTAACGCTCGTAAGCATAAAAGAGATTAGAATTAGCCTTTAAAAGCTAATTCTTTTTTAGCTTATTTTGTCGAAAACATTTAACTATTTAATAACTTTTGTTATTCTATGTTTATGGTGATTTTATGAATTTATATTATCAAAATGGTACTTTATATGTTGATATCCTAACTATTTTAGATGATGAAGTATTAGAATCATTAAAAACAAAGTTATTTGGGATTATAGATGATTATGGAATAAATAATATAATTTTATCTAATACTAATCATACGAGAATCAATCATAAATACTTAAGTAGTTTAAGAAGAGAATATTTAAATAAATATAATGGCAGAATCTTTATTCGATAAGTATAGACTTTTTGACTTAAATTTAGTACACTATAAATAGTGAAGCTTATGAAAAGATTAATGAGTATAAATCGCGACTTAAATATTCAAGTAAGTAGTAGAGCTACCAATTTTCTTATGCCTAAAAATATTTATTTACCTATATCTTCATTAGAAGAAAATTATATTAAAAATGATAATGTTAAAAAAGATGAAATTCTTTTTAAAAACAATAACAAATTATTTTTTAGTCCTATAAGTGGTAAAATAAAGGGGATATATAAAAAACAATATTTAGTTATAGCTAATAATTATAAAGAAGAAAAAATTAGTAAGACACGTCTAAAAATAGATAATATTAATAAATTAAAAGAAATAATAAATAAATATGCAAATCCTCTAAACTTTCTTTTTGATAAATACTCAAATAAAACTTTATATTATGTAGCTTTTGTTGATGACCCTTATGATGTTTCTTTAGAATTTTTTATTAATGATTATAAAAATGAAATATTAGATGTTTTAGATATTTTAAGACAACTATTACATATGGATAATGTTAAAATTATTTTAAAAGATACTAATACTTTAAGTATTGATAATTTTAATATGATTTTAGGAATGTATCCTTTTATTAGTTTGATGTGTGTTCCTGATAAATATCCGATTGGGGATTTAGAAATTTTAAAAGACTATGTTTCTTTAGATGGGGCTCTAGTTATTAAAGGACAAGAATTAAAAATATTAATAGATATTATTATTAATAATTCTTATAATGGAAAAACTTATGTTACTTTAAGTGGCAAAGATATTAAAACTCCTCAAGTTATTAAAACTATTATTGGAACATCTCTAAAAGAAATTATTTCTGAATTAAATATTTTAGTTAATACGGATATGGTATATGTGAATGGCTTTTTAAAAGGACATAAAGAAAAAATAGATGATGTAATAATTACTGATGATATATCTTTACTTTTCTTTCTTAATGAAGAAAAAGAAGAGACTCCTTGTATCAACTGTGGCAAATGTATCCTTGTTTGTCCTAAAGGTTGTGAGCCCATTTTAAATAAAAAAATGGATAATTGTCTTCATTGTGGACTTTGTAGTTATGTCTGTCCTAGTCATATTAATTTTGGGAAGGAAAGATGACTTATGAAATATTATCAGGAAAAAGGCTTAAGGCAAGATAAATTAATGCTTGGTATATTAATAACTATGGGATTATTTGGGGTTTATAAAAATTCTTTATATGGATTTTCATGGCACGTTTTACTACTCATATTTTCCAATTATTTTCTAGGACTTTTCTGGGATATTTATATTTTAAAAAAGAATAATTACAATAGTCTTAAAGGTCTTTTAATATCCTTAGCACTCTCTTATCAAACACCTCTAATAGTAAGTAGTCTTATCTTTTTAATTTATTTGTTTTTTCAAAAAAAATTACCTAAAGAATTTAACTATCCTTTATTAATTATAACTATTTTAAGTTTAATATTTCCTAATTATGCTAATCAAATGGAACAAAAAGTTTTATTATTTTATAAAACAACCGATATTTTTTTAGGAATTAATATAGGTGGGGTAGGAATAACGAGTATTTTATTAATGCTAATTGGTTATGTTCTTCTTAGTTTAAAATTTTATTATAAAAAAGAAATACCGTTTGCTACTTTACTAACATATATAATTTTAGTTATAGGAGAAGACGCTTTATTAAGTAATAGTAATCTTATTAAAGATATAATGAATCCTAGTGTATTTTATTTAGCTATCTTTATTTTACCAATCAATATATGTTCTCCTTTAAAAAAACAATATCAAATACTTTACGGTATTTTAGGGGGACTTTTAATGATGATATTTAGACATTTAAACTTTTTAAATGGACCTTTTTTAGGAGCTCTTATGGTAAATATAGGGTGGTGGATAGGAAAACTTTTGTCGAAAAAAGCGAAATAAGTTTTCTTTTTTTAAATTATTTTCTATAATAAGCTTGCTTAAAAGACATAGCTCCTGATGTAAGGGAGAATTATATATGAAAAATAATAGAAAAAGAATAAGGGGAATACTATTTGTGAGCTTATTAGCTATAGTTTTGGGAAGTAAGAATATTAAAGCAATAGAATTAGAAGAAAATGTTTCAAAAACGGACTTTTATATTGCTTCTCAAAAGCAAAAATATATGGCCACCTATCAAGATAATATGGGAAACCTTTATTACCGAATAGATGGGGCGACTGATTATCAAAAAGATTCTAATTATGTATTAAATAATGAAAGTTTAATATACCCAGATGATGAACTTTTAAATGCCCTATATTTAACTAGTTTAACGAAAAATAGTAATATAGATAATCAATATGCCATGCAAATGTATTTATATAATTTAAGTTCTAGTAAATATAATGAGGGTATTCAATTTGTTTTTGCTGTTCAAAAATATTGGGATATTCAAGATAAATTAATAAATGATGCTAAGGAAATGTTAAAAGAAAAAACTTATAACTATGAAATTATTGAAGGGAAATCTCTTAAAATAGAAGATATTGAAAATTTTAATTATGAAGATGTTGAAGGTTTAGAGATTAAGAATGAAGAAGATGGAATAGTTATTGAGGGTTTAAAGACAGGGGATTATGTAATAAGAGGAAAAACTCATGCTAGCTATAATTATTATGTAGATGAGAGTAATGAGCGAAATGGATTTATAAATGTTACAAGTCCTAAATATGGTGATGTTGTAATTAATTTAAAAGTTAATGCTAAACCTAAATATGCAATTGAAAAAGTAATTGATAAGGGAAGTATTGAAGTAGTTGATAAGGCACAGATGGGAGATAAGATAACTTTTAAAGTTAATGTATTAGATGGGTATCAGATTAAAAGTATTTTAGTTTATGATAAAGATGATAAACCAATTAGTGTAACAGATAATACATTTACTATGCCAGATAGCAATGTTACAATAAAAGCTATAACAGAACCCAAAGAGTATAATATAACTACAGAAATGGATAATGGAACAATTATAGTTAATGATAAAGGGAAATACTTAGATAAGATAACTTTTAGTTTAAATATATTAGATGATTATATTTTAGATAGTATTAAAGTATTAGATAAAAATGGAAGTGAAATAAAAATAGAAGATAACTCTTTTATCATGCCAAGTAGTGAAGTTAAAATAATTGTTAAGACTAAGAAAAAGGCTTATGCTATTCAAAGTTTTATTGATAATGGTGAAATAGTTGTAGATAGTGAAAAATCTTTTGGGGAAAAGGTAGAGTTTAAAGTTAATTTAGAGAAAGGTATGGCTATTAAAAGTATTGATGTTAGGACTTTAAATGGAGAGAAGATAAAAGTAGATAATAATTCTTTTATAATGCCTAAAGATGTAGTTTTTATAAGAGTTTCAACAGAAAAGAAAGATTATAATATTAAAACTAATATTAATCATGGAACAATTATAGTTAATAAAACGGCTAATTATTTAGATTTAATAACTTTTAAAATAGATTTAGAAGATAATTATCAAATTGATGATATTAAAGTAATGGCTATGGGGGAAGTTGTACCATATAATAATAATGTTTTATCGATGCCAGATAGTGATATAGAAATAATTGTTAGTACTTCTCCTAAGAAATATAAAGTTAATAAAATTAGTGATTTAGGAGTTGAGTTAAAAAATGTTTCTGATTATTATATAGCAGGAGAAGAAGTATATGTAGATTATTTTTTATATAATTATTATAAGTTAGATGATATTGTTGTAGAAACTTCTAGTGGGGATATTATTGAGCTTGTTAATGGTTCATTTATGATGCCGGCAGAAGATGTAACGATAAGTATATATGCTTATTATGAAGAAGATAACGAAGATGATTATGAAAGCCCAAAATATACTGTTTATCACTTAGATAGTAATGGTAATAGATTTTTAAGTAGTGATTTATATTATGCTGATACTTATTTTACTATTGAAGATTTTGGGTATGATATTTATAGGGAAGATGAAGCTAATGGTTTATATAAATTTGATGAAAGAAGTATGTTTATGCCAGATTATGATGTAAAACTTTATTATGTTCCTAAAGGAATGATTTTTGAAGGTATTCCAAATACATCTTCTAATCAAATAGTTATATTACCATGGTTATGTTTATTATCTATAGGTTATTATGTTAAAAGGTTGCTTTTTAATTAGTTTAGTTTTTTTACTAATTAATACTTTAAGTTTTAATATGGTAGATGATATGCTAGATAGTAATTTTCCATTTATAAATGTGGAAAATAAAAATGATTATCATATTTTAGAAATACCCAAAATTAATTTAGAAAAAAGATTTTATCCTGATGATATTAATCTAAATGATGTTGATAAAGGTATTGAAGTAATATATCCTAATAATAATCATAATACTTTATTATTAGCTAGTCATTCTGGTAATTCTAGTATTGCTTACTTTAATAAACTAGAAGAGTTAACTATTAATGATGAATTTTACATTAAAAATGGAAATACAACTAATAAATATTTGATAATTAAACAAGATTATAAAGAAAAAAATGGAATATTAAGTTTAAGTAATTTATATGAAGGTTCAGTAATTTTACTTACTTGTAGTCATAAATATCCTGATAAACAAGTCTATTATATTGGAAAAAAAGAGAATATTTAAGAAAATTAGTCAAAAAATGCACTTTTTTTGACTTTTTTTACGAAAAAAAAAAGGAAATTGGGGGTGTTTGGGTAATATATAATTGTAGGGGAGGAAATTTTAGGTGAGTAATATAACAGAAGAAAAGATATTAGAAATAAGACAAAAAGCGGATATAGTAGAAATAATTGAATCATATATACCTTTAATGCCTCAAGGGAAAAATTATTTTGGAGTATGTCCCTTTCATCAAGACCATTCTCCATCAATGAGTGTCAGTAGAGAAAAACAATTATATAAATGCTTTTCTTGTGGAGCTGGAGGAAATGTTTTTAATTTTGTTAAAGACTATGAAAATGTTAATTTTTATGAAGCAGTTAGTATAGTTGGTAAAAAGATTGGAATTGATGTTAATTATACAAATTTTTCTAAATCACAAAATAAAAATAGTGAAGAATTAAAAATTATGAAGATAGCTTCTAGTTTCTTTCAAAATAATTTAAAAACTAAAGAAGGAAATATAGTTAAAAAATATTTAGAAGAAAGACATTTAAGTGAAGAAGTTATTAAAAACTTTCAAATAGGACTGGCAACTAGTAAAAATTCTTTACAAAAATTATTAGAACAAAAAAAATATAAAAATGAAGAATTAGAAAAATTAGGATTAATTAAAAAATATGAAGATAACTATTATGATGTTTTTCAAAATCGCTTAATATTTCCTTTAGAGAATAGTCTGGGGGAAATAGTTGGGTTTGCTGGAAGAGTATATAATAAAAATGATAGTCCTAAATATTTAAATAGTAAAGAAACAGAGATATTTAAAAAAGGGGAGATTTTATATAATTATTATGCTGCTTCCAAAAAAGCTCGATTAGAGAAGAAAATAATATTAGTTGAAGGATATATGGATGCAATTAGAATGGTTGATAGTGGATTTTCATCTACTGTTGCGTCTATGGGAACAAGTCTAACTAAAGAACAAATTAAACTACTAGCTAAACTTCATGTACCTATCTTTTTAATGCTAGATAATGATGAGGCTGGTAAGATAAATACCTATAATAATGGTTTATTAATTGAAGAAAATAAAATTGACTTAAAAATAGTTAGATTAAGTGGGGCTAAAGACCCAGATGAGTATATTTTAAAATTTGGGGTAGATGCTATGAAAAATGTTTTAGAGCATCCCATGTCTTTCTTAGAATTTAAATTAGATTACTTAAAAGAAAAACATAATTTAAGTGATACGAAAGGACTAATAAACTATGTTAAAGATGTTATAAAATCAATAACTTCTTTAGATAACTTAACTAAAGATACAACTATTAGAAAATTAGCCAAAGAATATAATCTATCCTATGATTTACTAAAACAAGAAATATCTTTAGAAGAGAGTCCTAAAGAAATAAAAGAAATAACCATAACAAATAAAAAAGAAAAGAAAAATCGTTATAGTATGTGTGCTAGTGTGATTTTATACTATATGATGAATGATAGTAAATATATCAATATCTATCAAAATAAATTAGGATTCTTTGAAGAAAAAAAGTATCGACAAATTGCCAACGAAGTTTTATACTATTTTGCGAAAAACAAAGTTATAACTCTGGCTGATTTCTTAGCTTATGCTGAAATATCTCCGATAAAAGATGATATATATGAAGTAGTAAATAGTATAAAAAATGAAGAACTAAGCGAAAATAATTTAATAGAGTATATAAATGTAACTAAAAAAATCGGCATAGAAAATAATTTAAAAGAATTAAAAAAAGAATTAAAAGAATGTAATGATGTTAATCAAAAACTAAATATTGGAATAAAAATAACAGAATTACAAAGAGAAAAAAATGAATTAAAGAAAGAAGTGTAGATAAAATGACTAAGTATGAAATGAAAAAAAATGAATTAATAGAGAAAGGAAAAAAACAAGGATTTTTACTAATAAGTGATGTATCTTTTGTATTAAAAGAATGTCATGTAAGTGAAGAAGTAGCTTTAGAATTCCAAAAAGAATTAGAACATAAAAAAATTAAATTAGTAGAAAAAGAAAGTGATGTAAAAGCATCTAAAGTAAGTGAAATAAAAAGTTTTGAAGAAAGAAAAGAAGAATTAATTAAAATAGGGAAAAAAGAGGGGAAAATTACTTTTGAAGAATTAGCTAAAGCTTTAAAAGGGTTAGATGTTGATTCTAATTCTCTTGATATTCTTTATAATGAATTAATTGAAAATAATATTGAAATAATTGGGGAAGATGATGAAGATGAAGATGATGGAGCTAGTGCATTACTTTTAGATGATGCTGAAATAACTAAAGATGTTAATATAAATGACCCAGTTAGAATGTATTTAAAAGAAATAGGAAGAATATCACTTTTATCATCAGAAGAAGAGATGGATTTATCAATTAGAGTAGCTAATGGAGATGAACAAGCTAAAAATCGTTTAGCAGAATCTAATTTGCGTTTAGTTGTTTCTATTGCTAAAAGATATGTTGGAAGAGGTTTATTATTCCTTGATTTAATTCAAGAGGGTAATATAGGTCTTATGAAAGCAGTTGATAAATTTGATTATGATAAAGGTTATAAATTTTCAACATATGCGACATGGTGGATTAGACAAGCAATAACAAGAGCTTTAGCTGACCAAGCAAGAACTATCAGAGTTCCTGTTCATATGGTTGAAACTATTAATAAAATGGCAAGAATTCAAAGACAATTAACTTTGGAATTAAATAGAGAACCAACAGAAGAAGAAATAGCTAAAAAAATGGGGATATCTGTAGAAAAAGTAAGAGATGTTATTAAAATAAGTCAAGACCCAGTTTCCTTAGAAACTCCAATAGGAGAAGAAGATGACTCACATTTAGGAGACTTTGTAAAAGACCCAAACAGTATGACTCCAGAAGAATATGCAACCAATGAAATACTAAAAGAAGAAATAAAAGATGTCTTAAGTACACTTCAAGAAAGAGAACAAGAAGTATTAGAATTAAGATTTGGTTTAATTGATGGTACTAGTCATACCTTAGAAGAAGTAGGAAAGAAATTTAATGTAACAAGAGAAAGAATAAGACAGATAGAAGCTAAAGCATTACGCAAGTTAAGACACCCATCACGTGCGAAAAAATTAAGGGACTTTTTAACTGATTAATGAATAGTCAAAGATTAAATTTTTTGTGTAATTTAATTCCTTTAGATAAAAAAGTTATTGATATAGGAACAGACCATGCCTATTTGCCAATTATGCTTTATCAAAAAGGAATTATAAAAGTAATGGGTAGTGATATTCATCAAAAAGCTTTAGATATGGCTTATAAAAATATAATTAGTCATAATTTAGAATTAGATATTCCTTTAGTTTTATCTGATGGTCTAAAAGATATTGATACTAAAGATTATAATACTCTTGTTTTAGCGGGTATGGGATTTATGACTATTAAACATATATTAGATTTAAAAGATAAATTAGAGCCTATAAATACTATTTATATTCAATCTAATAATGATTATAATAAATTAAGAAGTTATATGAATGAAAATAAATGGATATTAAAAAATGAATATATTATTGAAGAAAAGAAAATAATCTATCATATTATGGAATATGAAAGAGGAGAAGAAAAGTTAAGGGAAGAAGAGATTCTCTTTGGTAAAAAACAAGAAAAGTATGTTAAATATTATCAATTAGAATTAAATAAATTAGAAAAGATATTAAATTTAATTCCTAAATATCAAAAAGAAGAAAGAAAAATAATAAAACATAAAATATTACTTTTACAAAATTACTTAAGATAAAAGAAGTCTTTATCTTTTTTTAAATTGACTAGACAAATAACTAGATTATTGTTAAAATTTTAGACGGAGAAAAGAGAAATGAAAACAGTATTAATTAATGATGAGTCTTTATTAGGTAAAGACTTATTTGAAACTAAAATAAATTTATTATATTTAAAACATTTACAAAAATATGGTTATCAAATTATATTAATGTCTAAGGCTAATTATAATGAAATAAAAAATGTTGGAATTAAGTATCAAAACAATGAAATAAGTTTAAATTATTTAAATTGGTATTATAAATCTAATTTAGGAATAAATTTTAATTTTTATAATCAAGATAGAAATGAAGAACAAATAAATTTTTTACCTAATTATCTAATTTTGGGTGGGGGAGTAAGGATTAGAGATAATTATAAAATTATTAAAGACTTTAATTTTATTGATAGAGAAAATATAGTAAGAATTATTGATGTATTAGATTATTTAAATCAAAGTAATTATAGTTTATATAATCCTAAAGAAAAGAGTAGAGCTTTAGATAATATTTATAAAATAGATATTAAATTTAATGATTTAAAATCTTTAACTTCTTTTAAAGAATTTTTAAAAAATATTAGTAATAATTTAAAAATAAGTCAAAAAGCTAATAAGATAACTATTGAAGCTTATAATGAATATATCAATGCTATAAACTATTTAAGAGAAAATAATTATATAGATACTTCTTTAACTTATTTAATTTTGAATAATAAGTTTAGTGAAGATATTTCTCATATTCATTTTAATAACTTATATTTTTTAGATAGTCCTAATAAAGAAAATTATCGTTTAACTTTAATAAAAGCTATTGATGATTTTGATAAGTAATAAATAAAAAATAATTGTTCAATAACTGAACAATTAAAGAAAAAAGACTGGTCGATTAGTTTGATAAGTTGTTTTAGAAATATTTGTAGAGGCATTTTTAAGTGGCTCTTTTTCAATGGCTTTTGATGAGTTATTTTGATTATTTAGAAATACTTTGGCAACAGACATAGCATTTTTAGCATTATTAATAATAGGCTTTGCTTTCATATATAAAGGGATTATTTGACCAGCAAAATTAAGTGTTTTATTTACTCTTGTTATCATGCTTGCTAATCTTAAGGGATTCATCTAAAGACCTCCTAAAATATTATATGTTAAGTTATGTATTTATTGTAGGATATTGTCTATTATGGATAAAATTTAATAAGTATACATTCAATTTTTGAGGAAGTTTCGGTAATTTTTGTTTATTTATATGTTTTAATATCTATATTTCAACAAGTTACTGAGAATATGTTGCATTAAATAAAATTAATAATCTGTAACTTTATTAATTTACTAATTAGGATGTTACGTGTTATAATTTATTTAAAGTAGGTGAGAAAAGTGAGTAAAGAACCGAAAAAAAGTTTATCAAAATTAGAAATATCTAAAATAAAACTACAACAAGAAATAAATAATGGTAAAACAATTAAAACTAAGAGTCCTCATATTTATCGTTTTAAGATTAAAACAGATGATGGACATATTACTAAAGGATTAATAAAGGGATATTCTAAATCTTCAATATATGCTTTTTTTATGCAAGATGATGTTACAGTATATGAGCTTAAAAGAGATGATGTTGCGGATTTTATTTATGGGTTTGTAAGTCCCCCTAAAATAAAAGGAAAAGATTTGCATTTTTGGTTGACTGGTTTAAGTGCTTATTTAAAAAGTGGAATATCTTTAGTTGAAGCTTTAAAAATACTACAAAAACAATTAGAAAAGAAAGAAGCTTATAATTTAGCTTTTCAAAATATAATTTATGAAATAGCAATGGGTGAACCTTTTTCCCAAGCTTTAAAAAAACAAAATGATTTTGTTCCACCATTATTAATTAATATGATAAAAGCTTCAGAAGCTATGGGTAATTTAGAAGAAACATTAGAAGAAATGGCTAATTATTATGAAGAGATAGATAGAACAAAAAAGCAGATGGTTAGTGCACTTACTTATCCAAGTGTTATTTTATGTTTTGCAATAGTAGTTGTTGGGTTTATTTTATCTTATGTAATTCCTCAGTTTGTATCAATGTATAAACAAGTGGGGGCCTCTTTACCAAAGTTTACTCAAATGATTATAAATATAAGTAGTTTTTGGCAAAAAAATGGCTTTAATATAATTTTAATTATGATTGCTTTAATATCTTTATTTTATCTATGTTATAAAAGAATTAGAAATTTTCGAAAATTTTGGCAAGAAATATCTTTGCATTTACCAATTATTGGTAACATTATTATTAATAAAGAGATGACGATTTTTGCTAGTACTTTCTCATCTTTACTTTCTAATAATGTTTTTATAACAGAGAGTATTGATTTATTAGGACAGGTTACAAGTAATGAGATATATAAAGAAATAATGCAAGAAACAATGAATAATATTGTTAAAGGAGAGAAAATATCAGTATCTTTTAAAAATCAATATGCTATTCCTAAAGTAGCTTATTATATGATTGAAACAGGAGAAAGAACAGGAAAATTATCAGAGATGATGGAAAAGGTAAGTAATTATTATCAAAATGAACAAAAAGTTAAAATAGGAAGATTAAAAGATATTATTGAACCAGTAATGATTGTTTTTCTAGCTTTAATTGTGGGAACGATTATTTTAGCCGTTATTGTTCCAATGTATGATGTTGTAAATCAAATTAAGTTATAGGTGATGTTATGAATGTTTATGTTATGGTATGTTTATTTATAATTGGGGGATTAGTTGGTTCTTTTTATCATGTTTTAGGAACAAGACTTGCTAATAATTTATCAATTGTAAGTCCTAGAAGTCATTGTCTTAATTGTCAAAAAAAGTTAAAATGGTATGATTTAATTCCTATAATATCATTTATTAGTTTAAGAGGGAAATGTCGTTATTGTGGGAAGTATTATGGAATAGATACTTTTTTAGTAGAACTTGTTATGGCTTTAGCTTTTCCCTTTTTTTATTGGTATTATGGACTATCTTATAACTATTTTGTTATCTTAATTATTTTTTCTTTATTAGTTTTAATTTTTTTAACAGATTTAAAATATATGATTATTTTAGATTCACCACTTATAATTGGTAGTCTTTTAATTATGGTACTTAAACTTCTTTATTATGATTATCAAGAAATGCTTATTGGAATTTTATCAGGGATTTTTTTATTTCTATTTATGCTCTTTTTAGGGTTTTTAGGAACTAAAATATTTAAAAGAGAATCATTGGGTGGAGGAGATATTAAACTTTCTTTTGTAATAGGACTTACCTTAAATATACCACTTGGACTTACTGCCATTATTTTATCCACTTTTTTAGCTTTACCGCTAGCCACATATAGCTTACTAAAAGACCAAGAACATGAAGTTCCTTATGGACCATTTTTAATATCAGGTTTGTTTATTGTCTTTCTATTTCAAGATAAATTTTTAATATTATTAAATTTTTTATTGCCATAATATAACTTTAGAACTAAAGACGTTTTTTCTTTACTTTTTATAGAATGTTTTGTTATAATACATATAGTTTTTAAGCAAGGAGGGATTTTATATGGCAAAAAATGAGAATAGACAATTTTTAGGATTAAAGTGTAGCCGTTGTGGTAAACAAATACGTCCAACTATTAAAAACAAGAAGAATACTCCTGATAAGATTGAACTTAAAAAGTTTTGTCCTAATTGCCGTCAGGTTGTTGTTTTTAAAGAAACAAAATTAGGAAAATAGAAAATAGGTGAAACATGAATATTAATGATATTAAAAATGGAATGACAATTATTATTGATGGTAATTTGTGTCAAATTATGGAATTCCAACACGTAAAACCTGGTAAGGGTAGTGCTTTTGTAAGAATTAAATTAAAGAATTTACGAACAGGGGCTGTTGTAGAAAATTCATATAATACCAATATAAAAATTGAAAGAGCAAGAATAGAGAGAAACCCAATGCAATTTTTATATAATGATGGAAGTAATTATGTATTTATGAATACAGAAAATTATGAACAAGTTGAAGTTCCTGAAAGTAAATTAGAAAATGAAAAGAAGTTCTTAAAAGAAGGATTAGAAATTCAATTAGAATATTATGAAGGGGAGTTATTAGGAGTAACTTTACCAGAAAAAATTGAATTTGAAGTAATTGAGACTGAACCAGCTGTTAAAGGTAATACAGCTAACAATGCTATGAAAGATGCAACTATTGAAACAGGTTATAAAATAAAAGTACCATTATTTATTAATCAAGGGGAAAAGATTATTGTTTCAACTAGTGATGGTAAATATTCTAGTAGAGCATAATTGTCAATATAATGTCAAACTAAAAAAATATTAAAAAAATAAAGTGTTAGATACTTTACTTTTTTTTTTGCTTAATGTATCATTATGGTAGACAGTGGTAGACTGTGGAAGAAAGTGGGGGGACGAATATGTTTATGGGTGAATATCATCATTCTATTGATGAAAAAGGACGAATCGTTATTCCTACTAAGTTTCGGGATAAATTAGGTAATTCGTTTATCATAGCCAAAGGTATTGAAAATTGTTTATATATTTATGCTAAAGAAGATTGGCAAAATCTTGTAAGTAAATTAAATACCCTACCTTTTACTAAAAAAGATGCTCGTATTTTTATTCGGAATTTCTTTTCAGGCGCTGCTGAGGGGGAGTTTGACCGTCAAGGAAGAACTAGTATTTCATCTATCCTATGTAAGCATGCTAATTTAACCAAAGATTGTGTTATTATTGGAGCAAATGACCGTATTGAAATATGGGATTTACAAGCATGGGAAGAGTTTTTAACTAGCAATGAAGATAAGATGAGTGATATTGCTGAGAGTTTATTTATGGATGTGACTTTATGAAACATTATTCAGTATTAAAAAATGAGGCTATTGAAGGTTTGGCTTTAAAAGAAGATGGGATTTATGTTGATGCTACTTTAGGTTATGCAGGAGATGCCAGTTCTATTTTAAAGAGTCTTAAAGGTGGGTATTTATTTGCTTTTGATAAAGATAATGAAGCATTAAAGTATTCAGATGATGTTTTAAAGAAAATAGGCTCTAATTATACTTTAATTCACAGTGATTTTGTGAATATGGCTAGTTATTTAGAAAATTATCATATTAAGGGTGTTGATGGGATTTTATTTGATTTAGGTGTTTCTTCTCCTCAACTTGATGAAGATAGAGGATTTAGTTTTATGAGAGATGAGATACTTGATATGCGAATGGATAAAAGTAATAAAGTAACAGCAAGAAGGATTGTTAATGAATGGAGTAAGGATGATTTAATAAATATTTTTTTTCAATATGGTGAAGAAAAACTTAGTAAAGAGATTGCTAGTAAGATTGCATGTGAAAGAGAAAAAAAAGAGATTGTTACAACCTCTCAATTAGTAGAAGTTATTAAATCAGCAGTTGGAGCAAATTATTTTTTTAAAAATCACCCAGAAAGAAACATTTTTCAAGCGATTAGAATTGCCGTTAATGATGAGCTTGCTAGTTTAGAAAAAATCTTACCAATAGCCATTGATTTATTAAATAAAAAAGGAAGATTGGTTGTTATAACATTTCATTCTTTAGAAGATAGAATTGTAAAGAAGGTCTTTAAGAAATATAGTGAAGTTGACCCAATTTTAAAAGGTCTTCCAGAAATACCTTTAGATTATCAACCAAAAATTAAAATTATTAATAAAAAAGTAATTCTTCCAAGTAAGAGAGAATTAGAAGAGAATAGTCGAAGTAAAAGCGCTAAGTTAAGAATTGTAGAAAGGATATAAGCTATGAAAAAAGTTAAAACAAAAAAAATTAAGTTATTAAAAGGTGAAAAGTTTATGTATTTTATGATTGCTTTTATGTTAATTGTTTTACCAATTGGGACGGTTTTAACTAAAGCTGTTTTATCAGAATCTAATATTTCTTTAGAACAATTAAAGATGAAAATAACTGACCAAGAGGGTAAAAATGAATCTTTAAATATGCAAATTGATGAATTAGCTAGTTTAGACAAGATACAAGAGGTTGCATCTGAAAAAGGATTGTCTTATAATAATACTAATATAAAAAGTATTAATGAGTAGAGGATTTTAAAATGCAGAAGAAAAGAAGACTTACAAATATAAATTTGAATGTTAAATTGACGATGGGAATTGTCGGTCTTTTTTTCTTGATAATAATTATTCGCTTGTGTTTTATCGTTATTAGTAATAATGTTGATGGCATAGATTTAAGAGAATTTGCTGATAATCGTAATA
This sequence comes from uncultured Bacilli bacterium, assembly GCA_947631205.1. GTDB lineage: Bacteria > Bacillota_I > Bacilli_A > RF39 > UBA660 > Ventrenecus. The sequence goes on from CANRKL010000012.1 coordinate 23,558, forward strand.
CAACTAAACAAACTTTATATGCGAATAGAGGAATTATTTATGATAGAGATGGAATTCCTTTAGCTAAAAATGCTAATTCTTATAAAATAATTGCTATACTATCACCTACAAGAACAACAGACGCCAAAAATCCATATCATGTCGTAGATAAAGATAAAACAACTAAAAGTTTGTGTAGTGTCCTTGCAACTGACGAAAAAGATAAGGCTACTTGTGAAAAAGAAGTTAAAAATTATTTAAGTCAGGATTTATATCAAGTTGAATTAGGGAACTGGGGAAAAATTGGAGAAGATGAAAAAAGAGCTATTGAGAATTTAGATTTACCAGGTATTGAGTTTGAAACTTTATCAAAGAAAAGACAATATATTAATTCATCATGGGCTAGTTATATTTTGGGATATGCTAGAACTAATGATGAGGGAAAAATTAAAGGGGAATTAGGTATTGAAGCTTATTATAATGATATTTTAGAAGGAAAAGATGGTTTTGTTGAGTATCAACAAGACGCTTATGGTTATAAGATGGGAAATGCTGAGAATAGGGTTTTAGCGGTCTCTGGTAGTGATATTTATTTAACGATAGATAGTGATATTCAAAATGTTTTAGAAAATGCTATTGCTAATTTTTCTAAGAGTGGTAGTCTTGATTGGGCTATGTTAACGGTTATGAATGCCAAGACAGGAGAGATTGTTGGAAGTGCCACTAATCCTAATTTTAACCCTAATAATTTAGTGGGACTAAATAGTTATTTGACTCCTTTAGTAGGATATCAATATGAGCCAGGAAGTACAATGAAGATATTTTCATGGATGGCTGCTATGGAAAATGGAATATATAAGGGTGATGAGTTATATCCATCAGGTATTAAGGTTTTAAGTGATGGAACAAAGATTAAAGATTTTAATGATGTTGGTTGGGGAAATATTAATTATGATACAGGTTTTGCTTATTCTTCTAATGTTGGGGCTACTAATTTAGCTTTGACTTTAGGGTCTTCTAAATTAATTGATTTTTATAATAAAATGGGGTTTGGAGAAAAAACAGGGTTACCTCTTCCAGGAGAAGAAGCTGGCTTAATTGATTTTTATTATGAATCAGAACTTGCTAATGCAAGCTTTGGGCAAGGGGTTTTAATTACGCCAGTACAAATGTTACAAGCTTTAACATCGATTGCTAATGATGGGGTTATGTTAAGACCACAGTTAGTATCAAAAATTGTTGATAGTAATGGAAAGACTACATATTCTTTTGAAAGAGAAGAAGTAGGAGAAGTTATTAAAAAAGAAACAGCAGATAAGATGAAAGAATTAATGCACAAAGTAGTTTATGATAGTTTTGATTATAATAGAGAGTATATTCCTAATGGACTTAGTTTAATAGGAAAAACAGGAACTGCTCAAATAGCTAGTCCAAATGGGGGATATTATACAGGATATTATGATTATATTCGTTCTTTTGCAGGAATGTTTCCTTATGAAGACCCACAGTACATCATTTATTTTGCAACTAAAAAATATACAGGTAATGATTATGTTAAAATAGTGGCTAAAACTGTTGAAGATATTGCTAGAGTAACTAATTTAAGTGAATCTAAAAATGATGTTGATACCAAAAAGATTGTCAGTATTCCAGAATATATTAATAAACAAGTAGAAACAGCTGTTTTAGATATTCAAAAGAAAAATTTAAAAGGAATAGTTTTAGGAGATGGGAAAGTAGTAATTAATCAGTATCCTTCTTCTAATACTAAGACAATTGATACTAGTAAAATATTTATTATGACTAATGGAAAAGAAATAAAAATGCCTGATGTAGTTGGGTGGAGTACTAATGAAATAATTGCTTTTTGTAATTTTATAGGATTAAAGTATAAAATAAATGGTTTTGGCAAAGTAAAAACGACTAATATAGTAAAAGATACGGTTATAAATGTGGCAAATATGACTTTAGAAATAACTTTAGAATAATATTATCTATTCAAAATTGTCAAAATATGTTATATTATTGTAGAAAGGATAGGTTATCATGAAAATGAGAGTTGAAAAATATAATAATGATAACGGAAATTATTTACCCAAAAGGACAAAAAAGAATGTTGATTTATATGAAGACATTAAAAATTCTGAATTAGAAAATTTATCAATTGGGAGTAATGCGAGGGTAATTGGCGAGAATGATGCTCATATAGATATAGATAAAATTAAAGAATTATTAGAGAAAAATTATCAAGAGCAACCTAAAAGACGTTCTTTAGTAGTAGAAGAGGAAGAAGAATACAATGAAGAAATAGAAAAGACTAGAGAATATGATATTAATGCTATTTTAGAAAAAGCTCGTGAAGAAAAAGAAGTAGATTATCAAGAAGAAAGATTAAAAAAGATTAGAGATACTCAGTATGATATTTTAAAGAATTTAGAGTTAGATGGGAAAGAAAAAGAGGGAAAAGCCGCGACAGAAGCTACTAAAGAAGAATTATTAGAATTAATTAATACAATTAATTTAAATGAATATCAAAATAAAAAAGAGGGAGATAAAGAAAAAGAATTAGACCCACTTGATATTTTAACTGATTTAAAGGGAAATGAAGATACAGTAGTAGCAGGGGCTAAGGAGTTTCAAGAAGAATTAGTGGAAAAAGAAAAAGAATATGATACTGAGGTTAAAGAAATAATTAATGAAAAAACAAATGAAATAGATAAGACTTTTTATACAACTGATGTTTCTTTTACTAAAGATGATTTTGATGATTTTAGTGATTTAGATAAACAGGGAAAACTTGGTTCTTTTATTGTAAAAGTTTTGATAATTATAATTTTTGCTGGTATAGTTGCAGGATTACTACTTTTCTTGAATGATTTTTTAAAGTTAGGTTGGTTTTAAGATGATTTTTCTTTCATAAATTATATTATGAAGAAGAGGCATCTTAAAAATAATAAAGGAGTAGTTATAAGTGTTTTTTTGATAGGGACACTTATTTTAACTAGTCTTTTTTTTCAATTATTTAATAGAAAAGTTACGCCTAAATTAGTGATGGTTGCTAAATATGAATTTTCTAAAATGGTTAATACTATTGCTAGTAGTCAAGATGTTTTAAATCTTTTTGCGGATAAAACAGATAATTTATTAAAGATTAGTAAAAATAGTAAAGGAGAGATTTTAACTGTTGATTATCAAATGCAAGATATTTATAAGTTATCTAATCAAATAACTAAAGAATTATTAAGAGAAGTATTAGATGAAAATAGAAGTAATTTATCACCTTATTTAGCTAATAATCAAAAGTATAACCATCAAGATACATTGTTATTTATGTTACCGATGGGAATAGCTAGTGATTATATTTTTTTAAATAATTTAGGACCTAAATTACCAGTTGTTATTCATTTTATTGATTCAGTTTATACAAATGTTCAAACTAAGATTACTAATTATGGAATTAATAATGCTTTAGTAGAACTTTATTTAGATATAACTTTGAAATATGATTTAATAACGCCTGTAGTTGGTGAGGGGGAATCCTTAAATTATACAATGCTTATAGATGCCAAGATTATTGAGGGAAGAGTTCCTGAATGGTTTGGTGACGAGATGATTACAAATAGTAGTGATATTTTAAATAATGAATAGGATATATTGATTAGAGTTTCAAATTACCAAAAATAAGGCTTGTATATTGGATTTAAACGTGTTATAATCAATTTGCTTTTAGATAAGTGATGTATTATCCGCTTATTTGCTAAAATAATGATAATATGTAAGAAAGTTAGAAAGGAAGTATTTATGGCAAATTTAGTTGATAAAATCAATGAAAAACATATTCGTAAGGATATTCCTGAATTCCGTGTTGGAGATACTGTAAGAGTTGACGTATGGGTAAAAGAAGGTAAAAAAGAACGTATCCAAGCATTTGAAGGATTAGTCATTGCTAGAAAAGGTGGTTCTGTTTCTGAAACTTTCACTGTTAGAAAAAAAAGTGGAAGTGTAGGAGTAGTAAGAGTTTTTCCTGTTAACGCTCCAACAATTGATAAGATTACTGTTATAAGAAAAGGTAAAGTTCGTCGTGTAAAACTTAACTTTATTAAGAAAATGCGTAAAGACTATAAAGTACCTGAAAGAAACTAAAATAAAAAGTGTAAATTATAAAATAATTTATGCTTTTTTTAATAAAAAAATATGCTGTGTATTAGATTTGAGGTGATAAAACAATACAAAAATATAAAAAGATATGGTATGATATATATGTTGAAGA
>CANRKL010000013.1 GCA_947631205.1 uncultured Bacilli bacterium
AAGTCCAAAGTAGGAAAGGAGTTTGAGAAAAAGATGATAGATGTAAATGAAGAGGGAAAATATGTATATAAAATAACTCATGAAGAGGCAGATAGAAAAGAGTTTAATACAAGACTTATTATGGCAGAAGAAAATGGTATAAGTATTGGTGAGAAAAGAGGAGAAAAACGAGGAGAAAAACGAGGAGAAAAACGTGGTGAAAGAAGAGGTAAAAGGATTGGACTTACTAGTGTAGCTGAAAAAATGATTAAAATGAACTTTCCAATAGATTTAATTCAAAAAGTCACAGGTTTAGGTGAAGAAGAAATAGAATGTATTAATCTTAAAAAATAATTAGTAAATTTAAAAATACATAAAAAAGAATGAAAATGGGCAAATGTGATAGAAAGGAGGACTATGGTAGACACCAGTGAAAAAACAAATACATTAAACACATTTATTAAAGCTAAATATGATTTAATATTTAAGCAAGTATTTTTAAATAGTGAAAATTTTTATCTATTAGAAAGTTTATTAAGTAGAATACTTCGTAAGAAAGTAATCGTGACAAGACTTAGAAATGTTGAAATGCCAGGTTATAATAAAATGAAAAAGACTAAAATAATGGACTTCCAAACGAAACAAAAGAAGATGGAATTATAGAATTAGAATTAAACTTAAATTATGATAAAATTAAATTAGAAAAGAACTTAGAATATATAACAAGTTTACATGGAAGTAAATCATATCGAGGAGAAGTTGTAAATGTTAAAGAAAAATATACTCAAATTAATTTAAATTTTGATAAAACAAAAGATAAAAAAGAGATAATAGAAAGATATAATTTAAATGATAAGGAAACAGGTTTAGAATTAACTGATACATTAGAAGTAATAAATGTTAATATGATGACTTGCAGGGAAAGATGGGAAAAGAAACATAAAAAAGAAGACATTATATTAATACTACTTGATGCAGATAAAGAAGAAATAGAAAAAATAAGTAAGAAGTCCAAAGTCGGAAAGGAGTTTGAGAAAAAGATGATAGATGTAAATGAAGAGGGAAAATATGTATATAAAATAACTCATGAAGAAGCAGATAGGAAAGAATTTAATACAAGACTTATTATGGCAGAAGAAAATGGAATAAGTATTGGTGAGAAAAGAGGAGAAAAACGAGGTGAGAAGCGTGGTGAGAAGCGTGGTGAAAAACGTGGTGAGAAGCGTGGTGAAAGAAAAAAGGCAAAATCAATAGCTGAGAAAATGATTAAAATGAACTTTCCAATAGATTTAATTCAAAAAGTCACAGGTTTAGATGAAAAAGAGATAGTTAAATTTGTGAAGAAATAGCTAAATTATAGATATATTTTGTTAATTATGATACAATTAAAGCGGTGATTTTTAATGTTTAAAATTACAAATTTAAATGTTTTGATAAAAAACAAAGAATTATTAAATAATATTAATTTAGAGATAAAAGAACAAGAAGTTCATGCTATCATGGGCCCTAATGGAGCTGGAAAAAGTACTCTTTTAAAGGCAATAATGTCTTATCCTGGTTTGCAAAAATCAATTGGTAAAATTGAATATGAAAATCAAGATATAACTAATAAGCTTCCTAATGAAATTGCTAATTTAGGAATTTATTATTTAGCTCAAAATCCAATGGCCATTGAAGGTGTAACAACTAGTGAGTTAATAAGAACTGCTTTGCAAGAGAAGGGTAAATGGAAAGACATATTTACATTTAATAAAGAGTGTAATAAAATATGTGAAATATTAGAAATTCCCAAGGATTTTATTCACCGGGAAATTAATGTTTCCATGAGTGGTGGTGAAAAAAAGAAACAAGAACTACTAATAATGCATTTTTTAGAACCTAAATTAATTATATTAGATGAGATAGATTCGGGATTAGATGTTGATGCCGTAAAAATAGTTGCTAATTTTTTGAAAGAATATTTAAAAGAACATGAAGATTGCAGTATTTTATTAGTTAGTCATCAGCCATTACTCCTAAAATACTTAGAGCCAACTCATGTTCATTTATTAATTAATAAAACATTTATTAAAAATGGTGATAAAAAATTAAAAGATGAAATTTTAGAAAATGGTTTTCAAAAATTTAATGGGACTATGTTATAATTAGAAAACGAAAGGGAGAATATAATACAATGAGTAAAGAAGAAATAATAAAAATAGAAAAAGAAAATACCGAATTAAATATTTTGCAAGATACAATTATTACTGGTTGGTATTTTCCAAAGTTTCCCTTTGTTTGTAATATAAATATTAGTCCCAATGTAAAACTATTTTGTAAATCATTAATTGAAGAAAATAATATTAATGGTACAATTAATATATATAGTAGTAATAATTCTGAATTAAATTTATCTTTGATATTAAAACTTTATGGCAATAATGAATTAGAAATAGCAAATTATATAGAAGAAAATCAAAATGTTAGTCAAATAAATATAAAAGTATTACAAATGGATAGTAAAAAATCTACTATTAAAACAGTAGGTGTCATTAAAAAGAATACCAAAGATAATGATTTTACTGAAAAAGTTAAAGTTTTAAATATTAAAGAAGAAAAAATAAAATGTATGCCAGAATTAATTGTTCTATCTAATGAAGCAACAGCAAATCACAGTGTAACTATGAAAACATTTACTGATGAAGAATTATTTTATTTAGAAAGTAAAGGACTTAATAAATTATTGGCTAAAAAAATAATTGTAGAAGGATTTTTAAATAATTAAAAATGTAAGGAGGTGCGATTAATGAATATTGAAGATTTTCCAATGTTAAAGCAAGATATAATATATTTTGATAATGGGGCTACAACTTTAAAGCCCAAACAAGTAATTGATAAGATGAATGATTATTATTCTAATTATTCAGCAAGTGCTCACCGAGGAGATTATGATATATCTTATAAAGTTGACCAAGAATATGAAAATGCTCGTGAAAAGGTTCGTAAATTCATTAATGCTGAAGAAGTGGAAGAAGTAATTTTTACTTCTGGAGCAACGGAATCACTTAATATGATAGCTAATGGATTCTTTAAAAATATATTAACATATCAAGATGAAATATTAATTACTACTAGTGAACATGCTTCTAATGTATTACCATGGTTTCATTTGCAAAATACCATTGGTTGTCAAGTTAAATTTATTAATTTAGATGATAACCATTATGTAACATTAGAAAATGTTAAAAAAAGTATTACCCCTCAAACAAAAGTAATATCCCTTGCAGGTGTAACCAATGTTTTAGGTGATGCAAGACCTATTAAAGAAATATGTAAGTTTGCTCATTTAAATAATATTTTTGTGGTTATGGATGGGGCTCAAAGTGTTCCTCATAGAAAGACAGATGTCAAAGATTTAGATGTTGATTTTCTAGCATTCTCTGGTCATAAAATGTGCGGTCCAACAGGTATAGGTGTTTTATATGGTAAAAAGGAATTACTAGAAGAATTAGAACCAATAAATTTAGGTGGAGGAATGAATGAATCATTTGATTCACCAGACGAAGTATATTTTAAAGAACTTCCTGCCAGGTTAGAAGCTGGAACTCCGAATATTGCAGGAGCAATTGGTCTCGGAGAAGCAATAGATTATTTAGAAAGTATTGGGATGGATAAAATTCATGAATATGAAATGGAACTTAGAAAATACGCTATGGATAAATTAATAGAAATTCCTTACTTAGATATTTTAAATATTGAATCCGATAGTGGAATTATTGCCTTTAATGTAGATGATATTTTTAGTCAAGACGTAGCTTATTACTTAAATAAATACAATATATGTGTAAGAGCAGGTAATCATTGTGCTAAAATTTTAAAAAATGAAGTAGGTGTAAAAAATAGCATAAGAATAAGTTTATATTTTTATAATACTAAAAGTGAAATTGATGATTTAGTAGAATTATTAAAAAATAAAGAAAAAATGCGAATCGAGATGATATAAAATGGACGAAAATTTACGAAGAGAAATAATATTAGATAACTATAGTAATCCTAAAAATAAGTATATTCCATCTAATGAAAAAGAATATCTTAAAGTAAATACTAATAACTCTAGTTGTATTGATAATTTAGATATTTATGTAAAAATTGAAGATAATATTATAAAGGATATATGTTTTGAAGGGGAAGCTTGTGCTATTTCTACTTCTTCTTGCTCAATTATGATTCATAATTTAATTGGAAAAACAGTAGATGAAGCTCGAAAATATATTGAAAATTTTAATAATATGTTAAATGAAAATGCTTATGATGAAGAATTACTAAATGAAGCCGTAGCGTATAATACAATATATAAACAAAATAACCGTAAACACTGTGCATATTTACCATATGAAGGTATTTTAAAAATATTAAATCAAATAAAAGAAAATGAGTAAAAAAAATAAATTTTGCTCATTTTTTAAATATTTATTTTCCTAAATAATATAATTTGGTAGGAGAGTACTTATGAATTTATCAGATTTACAAAGAAAAGATATTGTTAATATCTATGATGGAAAAAAATTAGGAAGAATTATTGACGCTTTAATTGATGAACAAGGAATTATAACAACATTTTATATTGAACCGCGGCGTTTTTTATCTTTTTTTCATTTAAAAGAACAAGTTACAATTACTTTTAAACAAATAAAAAAAATTGGGGAAGATGTAATTTTAGTGGAAACAGGAGGCTTTGATAATTAAAAAAATTGCTGAAAAACTCAACAATTTTTTATTAATATCCCTTTTTTTCATAGTAATCTTTTAATTCTTTAAAACGATTAAAATGAACTACTTCTCTTTGTCTTAAAAATAATAATACTCCTAAAACATCTTCATCATTCGTTAGATTTATTAAATTTTCATAAACAGCTCTTGCTTTTTGTTCGGCAGCCATATCTTCATATAGGTCAGCTATAACATCTCCAGTGACTGCAAAATAGGTTACTGTAAATGGGACTCCATTAGAATCAGTTGGATAAATTCCTTTGCCATGTTCTGTATAAACTCCAGCAAGTCCTGCTTCTTTTAATTCTTCTACAGTGGCATCTTTAATTAATTGATGAACCATAGTACAAATCATTTCACAATGTCCTAATTCTTCGGTTGCTATATCATTTAAAAGACTTTTTCCTCTTTCATCTGGCATGGTAAATTTTTGGGAAAAGTATCTTAATGAAGCAGCTAGTTCACCATTGGACCCACCAAATTGGGTCAATAAATTTTTAGCCATTCTTAAATCTTTTTTCTTAATATTTACTGGATAATTTAAATGCTTAACATATTTAAACATACATACTACCTCCTAAATTGTCCCATGGCCATGGATTTTTTATCCAATCAAAATTAGCACCATCAGTTTCACAAACAACAATTGGTCCAAATTTTTTGATATATTCTATTTCTAAATCATTAAGTTCTTTAGCATATTTTTTAAACTTATCAAATACAGCCATGTCATTAGGATTTAAATCCAAATATAAATTTAAATCATTAATGGCAAAAGAATAAGCCATTAATTTTAATAACATTCTTTCTCTTTCATTTTCTGGCTTTAATTTAAAATAAGTATATTGATTATAAGGAATAAATGTTCCTTTTTCTAAATTACCACGCATAAATCCTTCTTCAGGAGTTAAAAATTTATCTTCACGATTGTTATCCAGAAAATTATTGCCAGGTATTTTAAATAAACTTATTTCATAATCAAAGTCAGTATTGTCAAATAACATATTACACCCTCCTTCAATGTTATGATACTCAAATAACCCAAAATAAGTTAGGGTAAATGTCCCAAAAATATTTATTTTTTAAAAAAGTTATGTTAGAATTATAAATAGTAAAGGATGTGTTCATATGGATAATGAATCAAAAAAAACTAGTACAGTGAAAAAAAGTACTAATGGTGGAAAAACACCAAGTAAAACAACTTCTAAAAAGACAACAACTTCTAAAACAGGTAAGACTACTAAAAAAAGTCCGGCAAAAGTACCAGTTAAAAAAAGCATTAAAGTAGAGGCACCTAAAGAAATAAAAAAAGAAGAAGTAAAAGAAGTACCTGTTGTTAAAGAAACTAAAAATATTGAAAGTTTAAAAGAAAGTTATATTGCTATTTTAGTAATAGTTATTGCTTTTATTTTACTAACAATAATGCTTGTTAAAAATTTTATGGATAATAATGCTGATTATTCTAAAAGTTATTTATTAAGTAGAAATTATGCTAAAAAAGTAGAATCTACAGGAATTGATAACATAAATGGTGATAATCAAACTTTCGTGTTAGTAACTAAACTTAATGATGAAGAAGAATATAATTTAGAAAAAGATTTAAAAAGTGTTATAATGAGTAATAATTTAGTTGAAGATTTTTATATTTTAGATGCTTCAAATGAAGATGTTGACTTAAAAAGTATGTATAATATAGATGTTGATGTTCCAACTATTCTTTATTTTAAAAATGGTAAATTAGTTGATTTTGTAAAAAGAGATGATCCAAAGATGATTGAAGCTGCTGATTTTGCTAAATTATTAGATATTTATGAAATTACAAAATAAAGAATTAAATGTTGTGCTTTATGAGCCAGAAATACCTGGTAATACAGGAAATATTATGCGAAGTTGTGTGGCAACTCATACTCACTTACACTTAATAGAACCTTTAGGTTTTAAATTAGATGAGAAAAGTATCAAAAGAAGTGGAGTCAATTATATTGAAAATTGTGAATATACAGTATATAAAAATTGGGAAGAATTCTTAGATAAAAATCAAGGAAAAATGTATTTTTATACTCGTTATGGACATCGACCTCATTCAAGTGTCAATTATACTCAAGATGATAAAATATATTTAGTTTTTGGAAAAGAAAGTACAGGTATTCCTAGAAGTATTTTAAAGCCTCACTTAAATGATTGCTTAAGAATTCCGATGACGGATAAAGTAAGAGCCTTAAATTTATCTAACTCAGTAGCAATTGTTTTATATGAAGTTTTAAGACAACTAGATTATTTAGATTTATTACGTGATGAACCGCATAAAGGGCCTAATTTTATTGAAGAATATGAAGGTGATTAAATGCATTGTAAACGGTGTGGTAAAGCTCTTGGAACGGATAGGGGAGTTTGTCCTTTCTGTGGGGCATTGTTAAGTAAAGAGCAAATGGAAATATACAGGGAAGATAAAAAAAATAATATGTATAAGCCGGAGCTTTTAACGGAAAGATATGGTGAAAAAAAGGTTATTTATGAACAAAGAGAACAAGAGAGTTCGCTGTTATTTACCATATTAATTATTTTAGGAATAGTCCTTATTATTGCAGTTGTTGTATTAATAATAGTATTAAATCGTTAAATCTTCACAAAATAAAACGAGGGATATTATGGAATTACTTTTCGTTTGTGTGAAGATTTTTTTAGCGAGAATTTTAGATGTAACAATTGGGACAATAAGACAAAGTACAATGTTAAAGGGGAAAATATTTATTACAGCCTTACTTGCTTTTTTAGAAACATTTATTTGGTTTTTAATAGCAAGAGAAGCCTTATTAATTGATATTAATAGTATCCTAATTCCTATTTTTTATTCTTTAGGATTTGCAACTGGGACTTTAATTGGGACATGTTTATCTAAAATTTTTATTAAAAGTCAAATTGGCTTACAAATTATTATTAATGCCCAAGATAATAAACTTTTAAATGCCTTAAAAGCACGTGGTTATTTAGTTAGTGTCATTAATTTAGAAAATGACTTTGCTAAAGAGAAAAAGAGAATGATTTTTTTAGAAGTAAATAGTCGGAGCTTAAAAAAAGTAGAAAATTTAATCCGAAAAAATAATCCTGAATCTTTTTTAATCATTAGTGAATCTAAAAAGGTAGAAAATGGAGTAGTAAAATAATTAATAATTTGCTTTTTTTTTAACTAAATTATATAATAGCAAATATTGGAGGTATTAATAGATGAAAAAAACAGTATGTATTATTGGTCGACCTAATACTGGAAAATCTTCTTTATTTAACCGTTTAATAAAAGAAGAAAGGGCAATTATTATGGATGAGCCGGGAATTACTCGTGATAGAATTTATGGAACAGTAAATTATCAAAATAAAAGCTTTTATTTAATTGATACAGGTGGAATAGAATTAGGGAATGATAATTTTAATGAAAGTATTCTTATGCAAGCTACATTTGCTATTGATGAAGCTGACCTTATTTTGTTTGTTGTAGATGGCAAAGAAGAATTAAGTGCTAGTGATTATAAAATTAGAGATATGCTTTTAAAAAGTCATAAAGAAGTATTTGTTGTTGTAAATAAAATAGATAATAAAGAAAGAAAAGATTTAGTTTATAATTTTTATGAATTAGGATTTGATAAAGTTTTTGCTATTTCTGTGGCACATAAAATAGGAATAAATGAATTATTAGAGGCAATTACCAGTGATTTAAGTGAAGAAGAGACTCCTATGGATAATATTTGTAAATTTTGTTTAATTGGAAGACCTAATGTTGGTAAATCATCTTTAATTAATGCTTTGGTAAATGAAGAGAGGGCAATCGTAAGTGAGCATAGTGGGACGACAAGAGACGCTACTGATACAATATTTACTTATCATAATAAAGAATATATTATTACTGATACAGCAGGTATGCGCAAAAAAGGAAAAATGTATGAAAATATTGAAAAGTATAGTTATTTAAGAAGTCTTAAAGCTATTGAACGAAGTGATGTATGTGTTTTAGTTATTGATGCTAGTATGGGAATAATTGAGCATGATAAACATATTTGTAATATGGCTGTAGAAGCTGGTAAAGGGATTGTTATTTGTGTTAATAAGTGGGATACAGTTAAAAATTCGGATTCTTCTATTAAAGAGTGGCAAGAGAAAATAAGATACGAGTTTAAATTTGTTCCTTATGCTCCTATTGTCTTTCTTTCTGCCAAAACTAAAAAAAGAATTCATCTATTAATGCCTGAAATAATCAAAGCTTATCAAAACAATCAAATAGAGATACCTACATCTAAACTAAATCTTTGTATTGAAAAATCTACTTTATTACATGAAGCTCCATCATATAAAGGAAAACGTCTAAAAATTTATTTTACCAGTCAAACAGGAATTAAGCCTCCTAAAATAACTTTCAATGTCAACAATAAAAATTTAGTGCATTTTAGCTACAAAAGATATTTAGAAAATAAAATAAGAGAAGATTTTGATTTAACAGCAACACCAATTATTTTACAATTTAAAAATAAAGATGAAAATTAATTAGGTTGCTTTTCAATCTCATCAACTCTTTTTTTTCGAATAATCTTTTTTTCGTTATAAGTAACTAATTCACTCATTGAAACATTAAAATTTTTGGATAAATTAAATAAATATTCTACACTTATGTTAATCTCACCACGTTCTACACAAGCTGCATATTTAGGATTTAAGTTATACTGAGAATAAAATTTTTCTTGAGATAATCCTGTTTGATAACGAATGTATCTTAAATTATTACCAATTATTTTTTTAATATCATTTTCCATAAATACCTCTTTCAAATCATAGTTTATTGTGGATAAAAATCTAAGTCCACCCAGTTATAACTACACAAAATTGACTTTTTGAAATATCTATTATATGATTAAGGTGTCCTAAGGGGAGATTAAAATGAATGAAAGAAAATTAATTAAATTAGAAAAAGAAAGGAAAAAAAATAACTATACCTATGATAAAATGGCTGAGTTATTAAGTATTTCTAAATCATATTATTGGCAATTAGAAAATAATAATCGCCGGTTAAGCTATGAAATGGCTTGCAAAATAGCTCAAATATTTAATAAAAAGCCTGATGAATTATTTTATGACTACCAAAAATAAAGTAGACATATAATAATCTAGGAGGTTATTAATATGGAATTTAAAGATTCTTTTTTTGAAAAAGTTGAAAAAAAAACTAAAGTGAATAAAGAAACTATTTTAAATTTGGCTGAAAAACTTCAAAAAGGGAATATGAAAGACCCACAAACTTTACAAAGTGTTATTAATACCTTAAGTGAAATAACTGGGAAAAAGGTTAGTGAGGAACAACAAGAAAAAATAATTAAGACTATTATTGATGATAAAGTACCTAAAAATGTTGGTAAAATGTTTTAAATAGTCTAATTATTTTTTCGACCTAATAGTTCATCTAAAGAATAATTATAGTTTTTAGCAAATTCCATAGCATAGATAGTAGTTATTAAATGCTTACCACTTTCATACTTATGAATATTTGCTTGACTTGTTTTTAAAGTTTTAGCTAGTTTTTCTTGAGTGATTTTGTGTTCTTTACGATATTTTTTAATATTCTCAGCAACTAAAATCTTATTAATAGGTTTTTTATTGACAATCTTTAACTGAGTATTAGATAGTCCTAACATATAATCAATATTTACATTATAACAATTAGCTAATCCATAAATATGTTTAAGAGGTATAATATCTTTGCCACATTCCCAACCAGCATAAGTAGCTCTTTTAACATTTAAAATATTGGCTATTTCCTTTTGAGTATAACCCTCATAAATTCTTAATTCCTTTAGTTTTGAAAACATAATTACCACCTAAAATTAATTTTCTCAAGAAAAAAGAAATTATTCGGAATTCGGTGGGTTATTGTAATATAATAGTAAAAGGAGGAAGCAAAATGAAATTAGAAAAATTAATTGAATTAAGAAATAAGAAAGGATATAGTCAACAACAAATGGCTCATAAATTAGGAATTAGTCAAACACATTATTGTCTATTAGAAATAGGGCAAAAGAAATTATATTATGATACAGCTAAAAAAATTGCTAAGATATTTAAATTAAAGCCTGATGACATTTTCTATCCAATAGAAAAATAAAAGTCATAAAGGTCTTTTTTTATTCATAAGTTTATGTAGGTGATAAGTAATGAATAAAAAAGAATTATTACAATCAGTAGCAAATAGGGGTAATGGAGAAATATATTTAGGAGTTGTTGGAGCTGTTCGGACTGGAAAATCTACTTTTATTAAAAGATTTATTGAAAATTTAGTTGTCCCAAGTATTACTGATGAATATGAGAAAAAAAGATGTTTAGATGAAATACCTCAAAGTGCTCAAGGTAAAACAATTATGACTACAGAACCTAAGTTTGTTCCAAGTAATGGAGCTAAAATCAAAGTAGAAGATTTTGAAACAGAAATAAAATTAGTTGATTGTGTAGGTTTTGTGATACCTAATGCTATTGGCTTTGAAGATGAAGATGGTAATCCAAGAATGATAAAAACACCATGGTTTAGTGAGTCTGTTCCTTTTGTGGAAGCGGCTGAAATAGGGACGGAAAAAGTTATAAAGGACCATTCAACTATTGGAATTGTTGTAACTACTGATGGTTCTTTTGGAGAATTAAAAAGAAATGATTATATAGAAGCTGAAGAAAAAGTTATAAATGAATTAGAAAGTATAGGTAAGCCTTATATTATTATTTTAAATACTACTCATCCTAATGCCATTGAAACTAAAAATATTGCATCTAATTTAAGAAGTACTTATAATGTTCCAGTTTTGCCTATTTCAATTGAAAAAATGGAAGAAGAAGATATTTTAAATATTTTAAAAGAAGCTTTGTATGAATTCCCTGTTTTAAATATTGAAGTATCTATTCCTAAATGGGTTGATGTATTACCTAAAACACATGAAATTAAAAAACATTATTTAGAAAAAATAAAAGAAAGTATGATGGAAGTAAAAAAAGTAAGAGATGTTGAAAAAATTATTTCTTATTATACTGATTCTCCTTATATTACAAGTGCTAAATTAGCTAATTTAGATACAGGAAGAGGAATTGTTAATTTAAAACTTGATAGTAGTGAAGAACTTTATAAAAGTGTTTTAAAAGAATTAGTAGGAGAAAGTGCTTCATCTAAATCGGGATTATTAAAAGTATTTACAACTTATGCTTCGGGTAAAGAAGAATTAAATAATATGAGGGAAGCTATTAAAATGGCTAAACAGACAGGTTATGGAATAGTTTATCCAAGTCTTAAAGATATGAAGTTAGAAACACCAGAAATAATTAAACAAGGTTCAAGATATGGGGTTAAGTTAAAGGCTGTCGCTAGTAGTATTCATTTAATGAAAGTAGATGTTGAAAGTACTTTTGAACCTATTATTGGTAGTGAATTACAAAGTAAAGAATTAATTAATTATTTAATGAAAGATTATCAGACTGACCCATCTAGTATATGGAAAAGTGAAATATTTGGTAGGAGTCTTGATGTAATTGTTAAAGAAGGTATTCAAGCCAAGCTTTCTATTATGCCTGAGAATACTCGTTATAAATTAAGTCAAACAGTGACGAAAATTGTCAATAAAGGGTCAAGTAATTTAATTGCATTTGTCATTTAATATAAAAAAGTGCCAAGAAAGTGCTTTTTTTCTTGCATTTATTTCATATTTCTGGTAGTTTTAATTTGTAAGGAGTATATCCTTATAATATAAAATGAAGGAGGATTGTTATGACAAAACAAGCATTAATTGAACATGCAGCTGAAGTTGCTAATATGAGCAAAGCTGAAATGGGTCGTGCCTTAGATGCTATTTTAGATGGTATTGTTGAAGGATTAAAAAATGAAGGTGAAGTAGTTTTAGTTGGATTTGGAAAATTCTCTGTTAAAACTCGTGCTGCACGTGATGGTATTAATCCATCAACTAAAGAAGCTATCCATATTCCAGAAAAGAAAGTTCCTGGATTTAAAGCTGGTAGCAAATTAAAAGACGCTATTAAATAATTTAAATTAATAGTTAAGACAAGTAATTAATTGATTATTTGTCTTTTAATTTGACTTTAAAAAATGTATAATATAAAATTAAACAAAAGGAGGAAACTCATGATAACAACAAATAGATATATAGTTTTTAATGATTTTTATACTTGTATAGTTAATAAAAATTATCTTAAAGCTTATTATAAGTTAAGGGATTTAGTAAACTTAAATACTGATGAAAAATATGAAGGATTTTTAAAGATTCAAGGTAATTTACTAAAACAAATAGTAATGGAAAAAAAATTAAACTATGATTTTTTAGATAATCTATCTTATAAACATACTGACAAAGATATAAATAAGTTACTAGAATTAATTGATTATCAATTTTATGATGAAGCTGTAAAATATCTTCGTCAAAAAAAGTTAGTCTTTAGAAATAAAAATTATCATATTATTAGTGAGTTATTAAAAGAGTTAGAAAGAGAAGAAAAATCTCAAAAAGAATTAGATAAAATTTTAATTGAAACAAATACTTCTTATAAAAAAATTATTAATCAAAGTATTAAAGATTCTAATTATGATTTAGCTTTAGTTTCAGCTAGTGAAAAAAATAAGAGTAATGCTTATTTTAGTATTTATGGAATGATTATTAAATGTATTAGAAGAATAGAAGGTGCTAAGTATGAAACTTTAAAATCTATATATCATGTATATGAGAATAAAAGTAGTGATTTTCTTCATTTAAAAGAGGCTATAACATTTAATGATTTTTATGAAGCTTATATAACTCTTGATAAATTAGAAAAAGAAATAAATAGTACTAATTTTGAATCAATAAAATTATTACTAGAAAGAATAATTTCTTTAAATCAAGAAAATTTATTTTATCTTAATCAAAATTCTAAAAATATTACGAAAAAAAATATGAGAAAAATTAAATTATCTTTAGAAGATAAGAAAGCTTTATTAGAAAAAGTTAATGTTCCTCTTAAAAAGTCTGAAACTTATCTTTTAGAAGTGTTAGATACGTTTCTAAGTATTGGATTAGAAAATGATTTAACAAGCTATTTTAATGAAGTAAAAGAGAAAGATATTGATAAATCTTTTAGAGTAGGTAATTATGTGAATGTAAGAGATATATTAAATAAACCAGGATTTTTTGATGATTTAGATTATGTAGATAAAGAAGTTTATGAATATATTTTAAAATTATTAAATAATCGTTTTGAAAGTGTTTCAAGGGATAATCCTTTAAAAAGTTCTATAGAAGAAAAAGAAGAGGAAAAGAAAAAAGAAAAAGGCTTTACTTATTTAGTTCAAAATGAATTTTTTAAAGAAGCATATAATTATTTAGAAGAACACTTAGATGAATTTTCTAAAGAAGATTTACTTATTTTTAAAACAGTTTTAACTTATGGAATGGTAAGTCTTCGAAAAGAATGTATTATGTTAAATAAAGAATATTATGAAAAGTTAAAAGAAAGTAGTGAAGAAGCTAAAAAGATATATGTAAAATATAAAAGAGCTTGTCGGAAGTTAAGAATAGTTAAGTCAACAAAAAATAGTTGACACCTAATAATTATTTTGTTATATTATTAACGAAGTGAAGGAGGGTATTTTATGGCCGTTAAATTAAGATTAAAAAGAATGGGAGCAAAAGCTAAACCTTTTTATAGAATTGTTGCTGCTGATAGTAGAAGTCCTAGAGATGGAAGATTTTTAGAAGTAGTTGGAACATATGATCCAGTTAAAGACGCTAGTAAAGTAACAATTGATGAAGAAAAAGTTTTAAAATGGTTAAATAATGGAGCTTTACCAACTGAAACTGTTCGTAATATTTTAAGTAAACAAGGAATTATGAAAAAATATGCAGAATCTAAAGTTAGTAAAAAAGAACCTAAAGAAGCTGTAAAAAAAGAAGTAAAGAAGACAACTAAGAAAACAACTAAGAAGGATTAATTATGGAAAAACTAATTGAATATGCTTTATTTATTGTTAAAAGTATATGTAAATATGAAGATGAAGTATCAATTACTACAAGTATAGAAGATGATATTAATATTATCAATGTCAATGTATCAGAAAAAGACATTGGTGGTGTTATTGGAAAAAGTGGAAAGAATGCTAGTAGTATAAGAACTCTTATAACTTTATATGCTCATATTCATGATTTAGGTAAAGTAAAAATTAATTTTCAAGCTAATTAACACGTTTAACGTGTTTTTATTTGTCAAATTTTTAAACAATGATTGCATTAAAAGTCTTAAAAGAGTATACTTTTATTAGATGTAGGTGAGATATGAAAAAAAGAATTATTAGTGCTTTATTTATGCTGGCAATATTTGTTCCCATTATTATAGCAGGTGGAAAAGTTTTCAATATTGCTGTTGGCTTAGTTGCTATTTTAACATTAAAAGAAGTTATTGATTTAAAAAATAGTCATTCTAAAATACCTAGTGGCATTGTTTTATTTAGTATGCTCTCGTTATTATTTTTAGTTTTTTATGAATATTATGGGCATATTAGTTCTTTAGGAATATCACATCGACTAATTATTGTTATAATTATTGGTCTTTTATTTCCTACATTATTTAGTGAAAGTAAAGAATATCTTACTAAAGATGCTTTCTATTTATTAGGATTTATAATTTTTTTTGGGATATGCTTTAATTCCTTGATAGTTTTAAGAGAAGAAAGCTTAGAAATAATTATTTATTTACTTTTAATAACCGTTTTAACTGATACCTTTGCTCTTTTAGTTGGGACCTTGCTTGGTAAACACAAACTAGCGCCTAAAATAAGTCCAGCTAAAACAATTGAAGGAGCACTTGGAGGATTATTTTTTGCAACATCTTTTGGTAGTCTATATTATCTTTTTAGGATAAATAGTGAAAACATTTTATTAATTATAATCATGTCTTTTTGTTTATCAATCACTGCTTCATTTGGTGATTTAATATTTAGTAAAATTAAAAGAGAAAATAACATTAAAGACTTTTCTAAACTAATACCAGGACATGGTGGCTTGTTAGATAGATTAGATAGTTTCTTATTTGTTATATTAATATATTTTTTATTTATTAAAATAATTTAGGAGGAATAATTATGTGGATATTAAGTTTAATTTTATTTATATTTATTTTAGGAATTATTATTTTAGTTCATGAATTTGGACATTTTATGTGGGCTAAAAAAAGTAATGTTTTTATTTATGAATTTTCTATTGGAATGGGACCAGTTATTCATACTCATAAAGGGAAGGATGGAATAAACTATAATATTAGAGCTTTACCAATTGGAGGATTTGTTCAAATGGCTGGGGAAGTATATGAAGATGATTCTAAAATTGCTAAAGAAAAGTTTTTGTGTAATCGTCCTTGGTATCAACGTCTTATAATATTGGCAGCTGGGGTTATAAATAATTTTATATTAGCTTTAGTTTTACTATTTGTAATGTCTCTAATTTGGGGTTCTAATAATACAACAAGAGAAATATTAAAAGTAGAAGATAACTCAGCAGCTATGAAATATGGCTTAAAAGATGGCGATGTTATAACAGCTATTAATGGTCATAAAATAAGTAATTGGGATATTGGACAAATTTATTTATACTATAAAGTAAAAGATGATACTTATATATTTGATGTAACTCATAAAGATGGTAAACAAGAAAGTTTAAAAATTATTCCTAATAAAGTAAAAGATGATGAAGGAAATGAAAGTAATGTTTTTGGAATACAAATGAAAGTTCAAAGTGAAAAAGGATTTTTGGCTAGTATAAAATACGCATTTCAAAAATTTGGTTCAGTAATTGAAAGTATGGCTATAACATTAGGTGGTTTATTTACAGGAAACTTATCAATCAATAATTTATCAGGACCAGTAGGAATTTACAAAGTAATAGATGATTCTTTACAATATGGAATAATGCAAATTATTTACATAACAGCATTTTTATCTATTAATGTTGGATTTATTAATATTTTACCATTCCCAGCTTTTGATGGTGGTCATATAATGTTTATGATAATTGAAAAAATTAAGGGTAGTCCAATTAATAGTAAAATTGAAAATACTTGTAATTTAGTTGGCTTTGCCTTATTAATGCTTTTAATGATTTATATAACTATTAAAGATATATTAGTGCTTTTCTAAGATTAATATATCTTTTTTTTTGAGATTAAAGATGTTATAATTTTTTTAAGTTCTAGTAGCTCAATTGGATAGAGCGTTAGCCTCCGGAGCTAAAGGTTGTGGGTTCAAATCCCACCTAGAACACCATATATTAATTATCAAAGAAAAAGTAAGATGGTATCGATTTATATAGTTGGTACTATTATTTATTAATAAATGTGATATATTAAATCTTATGGAAGTTTACACTGATTGTATTTCCATAAAAATTACGTTATAATTAATTTGTTAAAAAAAGTAGGGTAGTGAAAAAATGAGTGATAAAATAAAGGAATTAATTAAACAAAAAAAGACTTTGGATAATCAAACTTTAACTTATTTTGTAAATTATTTTTCTATTTTAATGAATGATAATTTAATTCCTTCTGATATTGAGTTAGAAGAATTAATTCTTAATGCTCTTATGTATGCTGATAAGATTGTTTTTTATGATGAAAATCATCAAGTATATAAGGAAAATGGACCTGATACTAAAGGATTTAGGGACCCTAAAACAAAAACAATCTTTATTAGAAAAAATTTAGAAGAACCATTAAGAGAAATAACAATTTATCATGAATTACACCATGCAACTCAAACAAATCCTTCTAATGATGAAGTAGGAATTAATCAAGAAAGTAATATTGGAAGATTAATTATGGAAGCAGAAACTCAATATATTGCTGAAAAAATATATAGTGAAATTCATAATATCAATTTTGAAGAAAAAACAATTAATTCAGAAAACTTACGAATGATTGGTAATGGTATGGTTACATCTAGTTTACATAATTATGAACTATATGATAATTTATTAAGTAAATTAGCAATTATGTTAGATGTATCTAAAGATTATTTTGTTTCAATAAACTTTTTATATAAGAATAATGAAGGCTTAAAAAAATTAGAAATAAAATATAATGAAGCTAAAGAGAAATATCAATTACCATATAATTTTTATGATTTACTTTTAATGCTTGATTATATTTATTGTGTTGATTTAATAGGATATAAAGAAAATCCGGATAAACAAAATATTTTAGATGGCAAGGAAACAGAATGTTTTTATGAAATATATCCCAATAAAAATTTTAAGCTTTCTTTAAAACGTCAAAGAGAATATATAAATGCCTTTGATGTTGATAATTTTTTATCTTTGGCTTCATCAAATGGTGATTTTAAAAGATTTTCTAAATATATTATTGACAATGAAAAAAGAGAATTAGCAAATTTATATATTGATACATACTTTGACAAAGGGAGTGAAAACTATGGTAGAAAGTAAGATTAGAGAATTATTTAATGATGATAAGACTGTTTATATTTTTGACGTTGATGGTGTTTTAGCGCCCATTGAATACGGTGAATATAATCATTATTATTATGATGATGAAAAGTGGGCTTTAGAATTAGTTAAAAAAGATTTTTATGAAGATGTTAAGCCTTTTAAAACAATGCAAGATTTTTTAAAAAGTAAAGATATGAGTAGGGTATATGTAGTAACTAAAGTAATGAATGAAATAGAATTAGAACAAAAGAAAAAATTTTTAAAGAAAAATTATAATATTGATTCTAATAATGTGTATTTAGTTTATAAAGATGAAGAAAAATTAAATGTTATTAAAAGCATTCAAAAAAAATATCCTCTATTAGAAGATAAATATTTTGTTCTAATTGAGGATACTGTAAATATTTTATCATATGTTATGGAGAATTCATCTTATTCCACTGTTCATATAAGTAGTTTTTTAAAGTAATTATTTTTCTAAATAGTAAGCATAATATTCGTCGAATGTTATGTTTTCTTCTTGGATAACTTTTGCAGCTTTCTTGCCTACATATCGCCAATGCCATGATTCTGGTTCATAACCAGTTATATAAGTTTTTCCCTCAGGATACCTTTCAATAAATCCAAATTCATAAGCGTGTTCTTTTAGCCAAGCATATCCTTTGCTTTCACTAAATTCTTCAGCTTGAGGTTCTGTTTTACTTGTCATATCAACAACTAATCCTGTTTGATGTTCAGAGTGTCCTGGTCTAGCAGCTGTTTGGTCAGCTTTTCTTTCTCCTAGAGAAGTTTTTCTTTCTTCGTAAATGCTTTCTTGTTCTTCATAAGTTCGATAACTAGATGTTACCATAAAATAAAATCCTTCTTCGTGAGCTTTATTCCACATATCTAAAAAAGCATTATAAGCAACTTCAATTAATTTATTATCTCCCTCTTCACCATAAGAGTAATCAAGTGAAATGTTTTTTAAATCTTTAGGAGAGTAATCTTTATTTAAATAATAAAACTTATTAACTAACATAGTTTCAATATTTTTTAAATTAGTTTCAAATTTTTGTTCATACCATTGATTCATTGCATGAGTATTTACAAGAGCAATAATATCATCTATTTCTTTTTCATCTTCTTTTTT
The DNA here is from genome assembly GCA_947631205.1 of uncultured Bacilli bacterium. Classification (GTDB taxonomy): domain Bacteria; phylum Bacillota_I; class Bacilli_A; order RF39; family UBA660; genus Ventrenecus. Next base: position 19,354 of record CANRKL010000013.1, read on the forward strand.
CTGATATTCTAAATAAGTATCAAAGTTTTTTAATAAAAAATATTTTGCACTTATTATTTTAATAATATTTTCATTATAATCCATATTAAGAATTTTATCTAATATTTCATTATTAGTTTTTTCTTGTAACATTTTCGCGTCATCAATACTATAACCAATTGAAGTTAGTTTATATTCATAAGTCTGTTTATATTGATATTCTTTATATAATTTTATTCCATAAAAAGTTCCGACAATTAAAATAATTATTACTCCAATTAAAATATAACCTTGCTTTTTTAAACGCAACTTTTTTTTCTTTTTCATCTAACCACCAACTATTCTTAAAAATATTATATCAAATATTTAATTTTTTGTTGCGATTTTTTTTAACTTGATGTATTATTTAATTAAGATAGAAGAAGGTAGGAGGGAATAAGTGAGTAGTAAAGATTTGTTAAATTATTGTCCAAATTATAAAGAAATTATAGATTTTAAAGATAAAAGTAGTGATGTAATCACATTAAAGTTAATATCTATTTATCAAGATTTTGTTTTTAAAGCAAATTTAAATGATAGTAAAGATATTAAAATGATAAAAGAATTTGATTATGTATTAAATAAATATCGGGTTGATTATTTATTTAGAAAAGAATTAAAAAGTGAAATTATTAATGTTAAAATAAAAAAATCATGTCAAGATGTTTTAAGAGCTATTGTTGAAAGTGTTTTAAATATTTTTAATAATTATTTATTTAATACAACAAGAAAAATAAAAATTGCTAGATGGATTTAGCAATTTTTTACTTTAAATTAAATATATATAGAGCAACGACAATAAGTATTAAGATGATAACTAATTCAATAGCAATAATGATATTTTTAATTTTAATACTTTTTTTAACATCTTTTATTTCACGCTCATATATATCTTTTATCTTGTCATTAACTACTTCATTTTGTTCATCCATTTTAACACTCTCCATTCTTTTATAAAGACATTATAGCATGACTTTTCTTTGATGTAAAATGGTTATTTGTTATTTTTAATATTTAAAATAATCCATAAAATATATTTAGAAAAGAGGTTATAAAATGCAAATATCTTATTTAATAATTATTTCAATTGTAACATATATATTGGGTTCATTTACTAAATTAAAATGGAATAAAATGCCTAATAAATATATTCCTTTGCAAAATGTTTTAATTGGTCTTATAAGTGCGACTATATGTTTTGTATTTAAAATAGAAACTAATTTTATTAATTCTTTAGTCTTATGTTTTTTAGCAGTTATGGGAGCAGGGGGTACTTCTGATTTAATGCAGACATTTAAAAAAGAAGAAGATGATGTTTCATAAAAATAAAGTCCTTAAATAAAATTTTTTATCAGCATGACCTTAGTGCTTACCATATTTTGGCAAGTACTTAAACTCGGCAAAGTTATGTATTCCCTTTACAAGGCAACATAAAAACGCACTTTCATCAAGTACGTTATTATCATTTTGGTAGCGGGAGAGGGATTTGAACCCCCGACACCGCGGGTATGAACCGCGTGCTCTAGCCAACTGAGCTATCCCGCCATTTCCATAAAACAACTAGATTATAACATAGGAAAATTACTTCTTCAAGTGTTTTTTCGTTTTTGTTTTACTTGAATCTTGAAAATACTACAAAATATGATAAAATATTTACAAAAGGATAGGAGGCCTTATTTATGAGTCACGATATGATAATAATTTTAGGAATATCTGCCTACATAATAACCGTAATAGCTATATTAGTTGCATTAAATTTTTTAACTAGTCGTGAAAAAAAGGCTTATCGAAAACAAATTAATGAATTAGAAAGAGATAAAAATTTAATAATATCAGCTTCTATTATGGCTGAATTAAATAAAGTTGAACCTCTTATAAATAATGAAGCTATGAAAAAATTATATGATAATTTTGTCGAAAGATTTAAAAAATTAAAAGAAGAAGAAGTAGAAAAAATAACTGATGATTTACTTATTGTTGAAGAATTATATGCTAATAAAAATTATAAAGAACTACGTCAAAAATTAAATGAAGTAGAATTAAGTATTTATTATGCTAAGACAAAAGGTAATATTTTGTTAGAAGAAATTAAAGAAATAACTTTAAGTGAAGAAAGAAATAGAGAAACAATTACTAAATTAAAATCAAGTTATAGAGAAATACTTAGAAAATATCATGACCATAAAAATGATTATGAATTAGTAAGTGGACCAATTGAATTACAATTTGAAAATGTTGATAAGTTCTTCTCGGCTTTTGAAGTTGCTATGGAAAAAAATGCTTATCAAGAAGTTGGAAAAATTGTTAAAGCGATTGATGATTTAATAGGAAACTTAAAATTAATTATTGAAGAAGCTCCTGATATTATTACAATGGGTAAAATAATCATTCCTAAAAAAATAACAGAAATTAAAGCTATTGCAACTAAAATGCAAAAAAATGGCTATAATTTAGATTATTTAAATCTTGATTATAACATAACGGAATCTAATAAAAAAATAACTGATATTTTTCAAAGACTAAATGTATTAAATATTGAAGACTCTATTTTTGAATTAAAAACAATGATAGATTATTTTGATTCTTTATATCAAGATTTTGATAAAGAAAGAATTAGTAAAAAAATCTTTGAAGATTATTCAAGAAGTATTTTAATTAAAGTAACTAAACTAATAAAAATAAATAATACTTTGGTAAGTAAATTAAAAGATATTAAATATAGTTATGATTTAAGTGATGAAGAAGTAGAAGTAGTTTATACAATTGAAAAAGAATTAAATAGTATTAGAAGTGAATATGAAGATGTAATAACTACTCACAGACTTAAAAATACTAGTTATTCCCATTTAGCTAAATCTATGGAATTATTAAATTTAAAATTATCTAAGAGTGAAGAAAAATTAGATAGTGCTTTAAGAACTTTAGGAAGTTTAAAAGAAGATGAATTAAGGGCTCGTGAACAATTAGATGAAATGAAACAAATATTAAATCAAGCTAAAATAAAAATTCGAGCTTATAAATTACCAGTTATTCCTGATAATTATTTTGTTGAACTAGCAGAAGCAACAGAATCTATTCAAAATTTAATAACTGAATTAGAAAGAACACCAATCTCTATAAAAGCTTTAAATATTCGAGTAGATACGGCAAGAGATTTAGTTTTAAAAGTATATAATACTACTAAAGAAGTTATTAAAACAGCTAAAATGGCTGAAATGGCTATTGTTTATGGTAATCGTTATCGACCTGTTAAAGAAGAAGTTGATATAGGACTTATGAAAGCAGAACAAACATTTTATAAGGGGGAATTTAAAAAGTCTTTAGAATATGCTATAAATGCTATTAATATTTTAGAACCAGGAATATATAAAAAATTATTAAATGAATATCAAAACTAGGTGGGAGTAAGCTTATGAAAAAAATAATGATAGATTTAGATGAAACAATCGTAATGGATGGGTATTTAAAAGCTTTAAATGATTATAAACATACTAACTATAAAGCTGAAGATATTGATTCATACTTTGTAGAAGATATTTTATCTTCCGAAGAAAAAGAAAAGTTTTTAGATTATTTCTATGATGAGTTAAATATCTATGATACAATTAAAGAAGTACCAAATGCTATTAAGACAATCAAAAAATTAAGTGAATACTATGATATTTATATATGTGCAGCTTTTGTTGATGAAAGAAGAGTAGAGAAAAGTAAAGTAATGGCTATGTATAAATATGAATGGATTGTTAAAAATTTACCTTTTATTAATCCTAAAAAAATTATCTTAGGTAGTGCTAAAGATATTATAATGTGTGATATAAAAATTGATGATAAAGTATCTAATTTGAAAAATGGCTATGGTGAGGTAAAATTATTATTAGACCATCGTCATAATCAAAAATTTGATTTTGAAGATTTAGAGAGTTTAAATATTAGAAGAGTTTACAATTGGGAACAAATTGAGTCTATTTTATTAGAGGGATGTGAAAAAGAATGATTTATTTAGATTACAGTGCTACAACACCAGTTAGTTATGATGTTTTAGAGTCATATATAAGAGCAACAAAAGATTTTATGGGGAATCCTAATTCTATACATAGTTTAGGAATAAAAAGTAAAACTCTAATGAATAGTGCAATAAAACAAATAAGTGATATTTTTCATGTTTTAGAAAGTGAAATAACTTTTACATCTAGTTCAACTATGTCTAATAATTTAGCTTTAATAGGAACTTGTCTAGCTAATATGAAATATGGTAATCACCTAATTGTTTCTAAATTAGAACATCCATCAATTTATAAAATATGTGATTATTTAACATCAATAGGTTTTGAAGTAAGCTATGTTGATAATACAAGTGAAGGGTTAATTGATTTTGAAGATTTAAAAAATAAAATAAGAGAAGATACTATTTTAGTTTCTATATGTGCTGTAAATAGTGAAACAGGAGCAAGACAACCCCTTAAAATGATTAGACAAATAATCAAAAAAGAAAATGCTTATACTATTTTTCATAGTGATATGACTCAAGCTTTAGGTAAAGTATCAGTAAGCTTTCATGATGTTGATTTAGCCAGTGCTTCAGCACATAAAATTTATGGACCTAAAGGGATTGGACTTTTATATAAAAGTTCTCGAGTTAAAATGACCCCATTACTATATGGAAGTAGTGATAATTTAAATCCTGGAACACCAGCTGTCCCATTAATAGTGGCTTTTTCAAAAGCTATAAGATTAGCTACTGTTGATATTGATAAAAGAGAAAACTTTGTTAGAAGATTAAATAAAATAATTGTTGATGATTTAAGTAAAATAGATGGGGTTTTAATTAATCAAACTAAAATATGTATTCCTCATATTTTAAATATTAGCTTAGAAAATATTAAGCCTGAGACATTTATTCATGCGATGGAAGAATATGATATTTATTTAAGTACTAATACAGCTTGTGCAAGTGGTTCTATATCTACTTCAGTAATGGCAATTTATAATGATAAAAAAAGAGCTTCATCAACAATTAGAATTAGCTTATCTCACTTAACAACTACAGATGAAATATATAAATTTCTAACTTGCTTTAAAACTGTTTATCATAAACTAAGTTTGCTATCTAAAGATGATAATAAATAGATTTATCGTCTTTTTTTGTTGACATAAAAGAATAATATTATTAGAATTAAATTGGGTTTGGTGATTATATGATTATATTTAATGAAAGTGATGATAACGTAGGGTATCTTCGATTAAATTATTTTGATATGGATTATTTAGTTCAAAAATATGGAATAGATGGGTTAAAAATAATATTAACTCCTAATCAAATTGAATTTTTTGTTGAATCGTTAAAACAGTTTCAAGAAATAAGTCTTTTATCTCCATATTGGTTTTATATGAATGGGATTATGATTACAAATAAACAAGAAGAAAAATTATTAGACTTATTATCTTCAGAAGCAAAAGCTGGAAAAATTTTTATATCCAATAATTTAGTATGTATGAATAATTATGAAATAGAAGAAAAAATTGATGAATTAAGTTTTTTCTGTCGGCATCCAGAAATGGCTACAATAGAAGAGTTATATCTTTTAAGAAGTTATTTAATGTATGATTATGTCTATGAAAATATTGATATTTCGGAAATGATTGAAAATACTCCATTAGAAGAATATGATAATGCTATGGAAGCACGTTTAAATTTAGAAGAAAGAGAAGAAATACTTGAAGAAGTTAGATATATGGGTTTTGATAGATATGTTATTAGTGATGATTTTTGGAGTAATCATGGCTTAAAGTTAAAAAGAGCTATAATTAATACAACAATAAAAAAATGATAGGATGATAAGAAATGCAAAAATTAATATTAATAAAATATGCTGAATTAAATACTAAAAAAGATAATATAGGTTTATTTTTAAAAACTTTAAAAAATAATATAATAAATAGTTTAAATAATTTAGAAGTAACAATTAATTATGATAAAGGAAGAATGTATGTTATTCCAAAAGATGAAGATTTTTCGTTTGTTTTAGATAAAATAAAAAATGTTTTTGGGATAAGTAGTATTGCAATTGGATATGAATATGATAATAAAGAAATAGATGTATTAGGAGAAAATATTGTTAATTTAATTAAAGATAGAGAATTTAAGACATTTAAAGTAGAAACTAAAAGAAGTGATAAATCTTATCCTTTAACTAGTTTAGAAGTAAGTCAAAAATTAGGCTCTATTATTTTAAAAAATTATTCTAATTTAAAAGTAGATGTCAAAAATCCTGAAGTTGTAATTAATGTTGAAATAAGAAAAAATAATTCTTATTTTTACTTTGATGAGGTTAAAGGATTAGGAGGGTATCCAGTTGGAACTTTAGGAAAAGGATTATTATTACTTTCTGGGGGGTTAGATAGTCCAGTTTCTGGTTATTTAGCAATGAAACGTGGAGTTAAGATTGAAGCTATTTATTTTGATAGTCCACCACATACAAGTATTGAAGCTAAAAATAAAGTTATTGAATTAGCAAATATACTAAGTAAATATGAGGGTAATTTAAAACTTCATATTATTCCTTTTACTAAACTGCAAGAAGAAATATACAAAAATGTTAGACAAGATTATGTAATTACAATTATGCGGCGAATGATGTATCGAATAAGTGAGAGAGTAAGTATTAAAAATAAATGTAAAATTCTTGTTAATGGTGAAAGTATTGGGCAAGTTGCTAGCCAAACATTAGAAAGTATGAATGTTATTAATAATGTAGTAAAAATTCCTGTTATAAGACCAGTTGCGTGTTTTGATAAATTAGAAATAATTGCTTTAGCTAAAAAAATTAAAACATATGATACAAGTATTTTACCTTATCAAGATTGTTGTACTATATTTGTACCAGAACATCCTGTTATATATCCAGATTTGGAAATATGTGAAGAAGAAGAAACAAAATTTGATTATGAAAGTTTAATAAAAGAAGCTATTAAAAACAGTGAAATAATTAATACTAAAGAAAAAAAGAATGAATTTACTAGTTATTTATAATCATTCTTTTTTTCATATGTTTCACAAATAGCATTATCGCTGCCAACAGTAATGCTACCTAAGCCACAACGTTTTTCTTTATTGTCATAGAAACTACAATTTGTAACATGACAACTTATACGTTGATTATAATAGTCTTTATTCATAATCCACCTCATAATTATAATGTATAAATATTTAGTAAAATATACATCATAATAATGGTGATTAATATGTCTAAAAAAGAAAAAATAAATATTAAAAATGAAGATGAAAATTTATTAATAAATAATTTTAAAGATGGATTAGTAAATAAAAATATTTCAACAGGACCTAATTGTTTGTAATTAAGAAAAATTTAGACCTTTAAAATAAAAGATTCTTGTGATAAAATTAAGATAATAGAAAGAGAGTGAAGTCATGAGAATAGACAAATTTAAAGAAAAAAATAATAAAAAGAAACTTATGACTTTTGCGGTAGCCCTAGGTGCA
>CANRKL010000014.1 GCA_947631205.1 uncultured Bacilli bacterium
ATTGAAAAAAGTATAGAAATTTTAAATAAAATAAAAGAAAAAAACAGGTAGTTTGTATATAAACTATGCACACTACCTATGAATTAATGGGGTGATGATATGAATTTTGATAAGCAAGTAGTAATTATTACGGGTGGAACGAGAGGAATTGGTTTAGAAACAGTTAGAGCTTTTGTTGATAATAAGGCATTAGTTATTTTGTTTGGTTCTAAAGAAGAAACAGTTGCGTCTTCTATTGAAACTTTAAAAAGGGAAGGAAGAATTGTTAAGGGATATTATCCTGATTTAACTAATTTTGAAGAAGTAAATAAAGTAATTAATGAAATATATGGGGAATATCAACATATCGATATTTTAATCAATAATGCCGGTATATCTGCTAACTTGCCTATTGAACAAACAAGTAGTAAAGATTTTTCTAATATAATGGATATTAATGTTCTTGCCATGTTTAATACAATAAAAGCGGTTGTTCCTTTTATGAAAAAGCAAAATAAAGGGGTAATTTTAAATACTAGTTCTATGGTCAGTATTTATGGACAAAAAAGTGGAGTAGGATATCCAGCTAGTAAATTTGCAGTTAATGGTCTTACTAAGTCTTTAGCTTTAGAATTGGCCCCTTATAATATCCGAGTTAATGCAGTTGCCCCAGGGATTATTAAAACAGATATGGTAGCAAAATTACCAAAAGAAGTGATAAATCCTCTTATAGAAAAGATTCCTTTAGGAAGGATTGGTGAGCCTAGAGATATTGCTAATGCTTTTTTGTTTTTAGCAAGTGATATGGCAAGTTATATAACAGGAGTTATTTTATCTGTTGATGGAGCCTCTAAAAATTAAAAAAATTTTATTTGAAAATAAAGTATTTAATGTTATACTTTAATTATAGAAAGGAATATAAAATATGGAAAAAGCTAAAGTTTATTTTGTTAGTAGTATAACACCAGAAAATTTAGTTAAAGTATTTACTTCTTTAAATAAAGAATTGACTGGTAAAGTAGCAGTAAAAATTCATTCTGGAGAGGAAGGTAATCAAAATTATTTAAGACCAGAATTTGTCAAAGATATAGTAGAATATGTTAAAGGAACAATAGTTGAATGTAATACAGCTTATGATGGGGAGAGAAATACAACAGAGAAACATCTTAAATTAATGGAAAATCATGGTTGGAATAAGTATTTTAATGTTGATATTATGGATAGTGATGGAGATATTTCCTTAGATATTCCTAATGGAAAAATTATTCAGAAAAATTATGTAGGAAAAAATTTATTAAAGTATGATTCAATGTTAGTTTTATCACATTTTAAAGGACATCCGATGGGTGGTTTTGGAGGGGCTTTAAAACAGTTATCGATTGGAATTGCTTCTAGTAAAGGAAAGAGATATATTCATTGTGCCGGAAAGGAAAATGCTTCTTATGAAGATATGTTTGATACAGACCAAATTAAGTTTTTAGAAGCCATGGCTGATGGAGCTTCATCAATAGTTAATCATTTTAAAGATAATATTGCTTATATAAATGTTATGTGTAATATGTCAGTAGATTGTGATTGTTGCAGTGTAGCAGAAGATGCTTGTATGAAAGATATTGGAATACTTGCATCAACTGACCCAGTAGCAATTGACCAAGCTTGTATTGATTTAGTTAAAAATTCTTTAGACCCTGGAAAAGATAAGTTATTAAAAAGAATTGAAGATAGACAAGGATTACACATTATTAGCAGCGCTTTAAAATTAAACATTGGAACAAATGATTATGAATTAATAAATTTAGACTAAAAAGATTCTTTAAAAATAGAGTCTTTTTTTAAATTTGACATATTTAGAGTTTTTTGTTAGAATAGCAACTTAAGAAATTGGGGGATTTTATTTTTACTTCATGTTTTTAAAGCCCAATTAGAAATGTGAGGATATATGAAAATTATAAGAATTTCTAAAAAGTATTATCAAAAGTTAGCAACTTTAGATTTACCAAAAGAAGTTAATAATACGGAAGGAAATATGTATTTGTTAAATTACCGAGGAAATGAAAAAGTTTTTAAACAACTATTTCATCAACAAGGGTTAGTTTTTGCTAATAAGCTTTATACAATAGAAATGCTTGATAATATGAAAGAATATTTGCCGGAATCATTTTTTATTCCTGATTCTTTAGTTGCGGTTAATGATGATATTGAAGGATTTACTGTTCCTAAATTTAATGGAGTTAATCTTTCATTAATCTTAAAATCTAAATTATCTCATCAAGAAAAAATTTATTATTTAAAGAAAGTAGGAGAAATATTAGAACAAATGCACAATATAAGAGCCTATACACCTTTAAAAGATTTTTATTTAAATGATTTACATGAATCAAATTTTATGGTTAATACTAATAAAAAACAATTAGGAGTTATTGATTTAGATAGTTGTAAAATAGGAAATAATTTGGTTTCAGCTTCAAAATATTTATCGCCACTAGCTTTATTAAACTATGTTTCTAATAAATATCAAATTATGGAAGATGAGAAAAATATGGGATATGTTAATCCTGATGAAAACAGTGATTTATATTGTTATGAAATAATGATTTTAAATTATTTATATGGAGAAAATATTAATAATTTACCTTTAGAAGATTTTTATGAATATTTAAATTATTTAGAAAAGATAGGGATTAATCAAAATTTAATAGATTTATGGGCTAAATTATTAGTTAATACTAATAATGAAAATCCTATTGATTATTTAAATAGCATAAAAGAAGAACAAGTATATCGAGCAAGAAAAAAGGTTTATCAAACTTTTAAGGTAAATGTTTCTTGAAAATAATATTGTTTGATGATAGAATAAGATTGTCTTTAGAAAAAAAGACAAATGGTCTATTGGTCAAGTGGTTAAGACACCACCCTCTCAAGGTGGTATCACGGGTTCAAATCCCGTATAGACTACCAAAGTTTTTTAATACTTATAAGTATTTTATATAAAGGAAGTGAAAGTATGGCTGTTGTTAATTATAGTAATTATTTAAAAAAAGGGAGTAATTACAGTAAGCCAGAGTATCTTAGAACAATCTTAGAAGATACTTTAGATACTAAATTAGAAGAACTTAAAAAAGAAGTTATTCAAAGTGAAGTAGTTGTAACGGAAGATGAGATTAGAAGCTTTTTAACTAAGACTTTAGAAGAAGAAAATCCGGAGTTAAAAGTACGGATAGAAAGTCCTAAAGTTATTAGAAATAAGAAGATGGGCGAATGGAAAAAAAGTGATTTTAATGAAATGGCAACAGAAGTATTTGATAAGTTAAGTTATAGAAGATATGAATTTGATTCTTATACTTTAGATTATTTTAAAAAGTATATTGATATATTAAAGAATAAGGCTATTTTATTACTTGATATTATTGATGGTATATCAACTCATAATTATGAAAATATTAGTAATAATTTAATTGATTTAGATATACAATTAGATAAGAATGGTAATATTTTACATGATGATATTAAAAGATTAATTAATCCAACTATTAGTAATGTAAAAGAGTTAAGGGAGTATGTATTAAAAGCTAATACTTTAACAACTTATTTAACTTTTAAAATGACTAAAGAGTCTTTAGAGCATAATTGGGTTGATGAAAATTATATTTATCCAACTGTTAATTTACAAGAAAAAAGTATTTATGATAATTATTTTAAAGGAAATGTTGCTTTATCTAGTAGACAATATGAAAGTATTGTTAAAAATAAAGATATGGAACTTTCTAGGAAAATTAGTTATTAAATTAGGAAAAATTCCTAGTTTTTTTAATTTTGGAATACTACATTTTTAACATTTAAAGTATCTTTAAGAGAATAGAAAATAGAATATTTAACTTTTTCTTGTAAATCTTTTTCATTAAGTCCTTCATATAAATCTTTGTCAAAACTTAGTTTTATTTCTTCTTCAAGTAATTCATAACTATTTAATTCGACACCAGCATTAAGATAACTCATTAAATTAGTTTGAAGATGGGGATTACTTTTTAAACGTTCAATAATTATTTCTACTTTATCTTTACTATTATTTTCTAAAAGAGTTACAGGAATATAATAACTTATATCATGTTCTTTAGCTAAATAATAAGTAGTTGTTTTAGTTACATTGTAAATTTTATCAAAATTATATATTTTATTAACACCAATATCTCTTTTTAAAATATGGGGTAATTTTTTAGAAGAATTAGGATAATTTTCTAAGATTTTACCATCAATTAATATCATTATTTCATCAATATTTTCAAATTCAGTTAAAGTATAAACTAAACATTCAATTAATTGTTCAGAATATTTTTCAGGAATATCTAAAAATTCTTGATTAAAATTTATTTTTAATAATTTATCTTGAATATCTAAACTTAGTATTTTAGTGCCTTTAGGAATAATTGGGAAAAAGATACTAGGTAAGATATTTTTATTAGGATTATCAACAGTTAAAAAACTAATTAATTCTTCTACTTGTTTTAATAAATCATTGTTTTTTAAAACAACTTCGGTTTTAGAAACATAATTATTAGAATTAAGTAAAAATATGGGTGTAGTCTTACCACTTATGTAATTAGTAGTTATTGTAGGGGTATTTTCTTCTTTATTAGGAAACAATAAGGTAATAAAAAAAATAAAGAATGCAAAGGAAGTTATAATAAATTTTCGCTTAGCAAAATTTTTAATCACCAAAATCACCTAATTAAATTTATGCAAGAAAAAATTAAAGAAGAACTAAAAAAATATGTAAAAAAGTGTAAATTGATATTGGATTATTATTTAAAATGAGATATATTTAGTTTGGTAAAAGTAGAAAGGATTTAAGATATGGAAAATAAGAAAGTAACGTATATTGATAAATATGATAGAAAAGAGTATACAGTTAATATGCCTAATCAGACAAGAAGTGCTTTTTTGGAAGAAAGAAATAAGAATTACATGAATACAGTTGCTCTTACCATGGAGGGAAGAGAAGATATTACTTATGAAGAGTTTCATGAAAGAAAAGATGAGTATGCAAGGGCTTTATATAAAGCAGGTATTAGACCAGAAGATACAATAGGATTACAAATTGCTACTAATACTCCAGAATCTATTTATTTATTATATGCCTTAGATAAAATAGGTTGTAAAACAGTGGGTTTATCTCCACTTAATACTGAATATAAAATGGCTCAAGATATTAATTTTACTAAACCAACTAGAATAATTACAACTGATGTTTGTTATGGATTAGTAAAAAAGCCTATAGAAGCTTTAAATATTTCACCTATTTTATATCCAATAAGTGAAAATGCTAAGACACCTTATATGGATAATTTAAAAGATGATGAAGATTTAGCTAAAATAGTTGCTAAGGGAAAAGATTATCAAAAAGATGTTTCTTTTTATGACCCAAATAAAGTAACTGATGTTTTATTTACGGGAGGAAGTACAGGAACACATAAAGGGGTCGATTTAATTGGAAATGGACTTAATGCTGTAACTCTCGCTGTTGATACAGTTTTATTTGCTGAACCAGGAATGACACATTTACAAAATATTCCAATTGGTCATATGTCTTTTGGACGATTTGTTATTCATTATGGACTTGCGGCTAATTTAAAAAATGCCTTAGTAAGTGATTTTTCAGTTAATAAATTCTTAGAATATATTGTTAAAACTAAAGCTCATGTAGCAACAGGAGGACCACCTCACTGGAATACTTTAGCAAGAGATATGTCTAATTATCCTAGAGGTTGTATCAGTAATTTAATTCAAGCAACATCAGGTGGTGAAGCTTTTAGAGCTGAAGAAAAAGAAGTTGCTATGGAAGCTTTAAGATATGGTGGTAGTAATGCTATTATTGGTGATTGTATTGGAATGACTGAAGTATGGGGACCAGCAATTATTAATTTAGGTGGTAAAAATACTAAAGAAAGTTTAGGTTTTTCAATTCCTTTTGTTAATACAAAGATTGTTGATGAAAATTATCAAGAAGCAGATAAAGGGCATTTATTATTAAATTGTCCTGGTATGATGGTTGGTTATACAGATAATGAAAAAGAAAATGAAAAAATATTTTGGTATGATGAAGATGGAGTAAAATGGTATAAGACTGGTGATAATGTTGAGAAAATGGGTATTAATAACGAAGAATTTAAGTATTTAGGAAGAACTAAGAGAAACTTTGTTTGTGGAGTTGGCAATGTTTATCCTGAACAAATTGAAGAGTTATTAATAAAATTTCCTAATGTTAGAGAAGCAGTTGTTACGAAAATTCCTGATAAAAAATATCAATATTTACCAATTTATCATATAAGTGTTTATGATATGAACTTTGATGTAGAAGCCTTTGAACAAGAAGTAAATAATTTAATATTTACAAGATTAGGAGAACACTTCTTACCAGGTTACATTACTTATACCGATGAATTATTACCAAGAACCGAAAGAACTAAATTAGACCCAGTATTAATTGAAAAACAAGATTTAGAAAAATTAAAGAATGGGTATGTCTTAGAAAGAAAAAGAACTAATTATTATATGTAGTGGCTAGGTTAGAAAAATCTAGCTTTTTTAAATAGCTATATAATTAAAAAGATGTTATAATATGACATATTTGTGGTTAATGAGGGATTATAATGAATAAAAAGATTGAATTATTAGCGCCAGCTGGTGATATGGATAAATTAAAAATAGCTATTAAATATGGAGCAGATGCCGTCTATATTGGGGGAGAAAGATATAGTATGCGCGCTAATGCTTCTAATTTTTCAATTGAACAAATTAAAGAGGCAGTTACTTTTGCCCATAATTTAGACAAGAAAATTTATGTAACAGTTAATATTATTTTACATAATGAAGATTTAGATGATTTAAAAGATTATTTGTGGGAGTTAAGTAAATGCAAGGTTGACGCGATTATTGTAAGTGATATTTATATTGCTGATTTAGTAAATAAAGAAAAAATTCCTTTAGAAGTTCATATTTCTACCCAAGCAAGTGTTATTAATCCATCATCAGCTAAGTTTTATAAAGAATATGGGGTATCTAGGATTGTTTTAGGTAGAGAAGCTAATATGAGTGATGTCAAAAAAATTAAAGAAGAAACAGGATTAGAGATTGAATGTTTTGTACATGGGGCGATGTGTACAAGTATGTCTGGTCGATGTGTCATGTCAAATATGATTACTTCTCGTGACGCTAATCGAGGGTGTTGTGCTCAAGTTTGTCGTTGGACATTTAAAACGAAATATCAAGAAGTATTTAGTATGTCAAGTAAAGATTTAAATCTTGTAAGTTATATTAAAGAAATGATTTTAGTAGGAGTTAATTCTTTTAAAGTTGAGGGAAGAATGAGAGGAATTTACTATATTGCGACAATTATATATTGTTATAGAAGACTTATTGATAAAATATTAGATAATAGCTTAACTAGCGAGGACGCCACATACTATTTAAATGTTTTAAATAGATGTGCAAATAGAGATTCGGCTCCACAATTTTGGCATTCTTTACCTACTTATAAAGACCAATATTATTTAGGAAGAAAAGAAGAATCTAATCAAGACTTCTTAGGATTAGTATTAGACTATAATAAAGATACTAAAATGGCTAAAATAGAAGAAAGAAATTTATTTAAGAAAGGAGATATAGTAGAATTTTTTGGACCAATGAAAGAGGCAATAAGTTATCAAATAAATGAAATATATGATGAAGATAATAATTTAATAAAGGTAGCTAATAAGCCAAGAATGATTGTTTATTTAAAAGTAGATTTTCTTTTAGAGAGTGATGATATTATGAGAATAAAATGGAATTATTAGCATATATATAATAAAAAGTAATTGACAAATCAAAAGTTTTATTGTAATCTTAGAAAGAATTGTTAAAAAGAGAGAGTGAATTTTAATGCAAGAACAAGAAAACGTAATTTTAACTCCTAAAGGCTATTTAGAATTAGAAGAAGAATTACAAGAACTAAAAACAGTAGTAAGACCCAGAGTTATAAAGGATTTAAAAGATGCACGTGCTCAAGGTGATTTATCAGAAAATTCTGATTATGATTCAGCTCGTAATGAACAAGCTCAAGTAGAAGCAAGAATTAAAGAATTAGAATATAAATTAGAACATAGTGTCATTGCAGAATCTAATGGCGATGGTAAAGCTTTAATTGGTTCAAAGATTGTTGTTTCCTATGCTGATGGAGATGTTGAAGAATATGAACTAGTTGGTTCAATTGAAGCAGACCCATTTGCTAATAAAATATCTAATGAAAGCCCAATTGGTAAAGCTGTTATTGGACATAAGAAGGGTGAAGTAGTAGAAGTATCTAGCCCGAATGGTTCATATAATGTAACTATTGTAGATATAAAGTAAGTGTAAAGTCACTTCTTTTTTTTATTGATAAAATGATATAATTATAAAGATGGAGGAGACTTATGAAAGAAGAATTAATGAGATTAAGAGAAATATTAAAGGGGCAAAAGACTAATTTAGAAGAAGTAAATGAGATAATAGTTCGTAATAATTTTAGAGAAATATTTGATAATCCAAAACTTTATGCAAAAGAAAATTATGTTCAACAGTCTTTTACGGGATATGCAAGTATTGATAAGCCCCACATAAAGTATTTTAAAAAAGGTATATTGGAAGCAAAGTTTCCTAAAATGAAAATGTTTGACTATTTATATTTAAGAAATATTAATCATCAAGATTTTGTGGCTTTAAATTATTTTGGTAGAAAAATTACTTACCGAGAAATGTTTAGCCATATATATGAAGTTTCTAAGTCTTTTAAACAAAGAGGAGTAAAAGAGTCTGATAAAGTAGTTATAGCTATGCCTACTACACCTGAGGCTGTATACATGTTATTTGCCTTAAATCGTATAGGAGCAGTTCCTGTTTTATTAGATCCAAGAACAACCAAGGATGATATTATTAAAACTATTTTAGAATCAAAAACTAATTTTTACATTACAATGGATGATTGTACTCTTTTAGTAGATAAAATATTAAAAGAAAATAAAAGTATTGATAATCAATTAAATAATGTTATGTTTGTTTCTCCAACTTTGTCTCTACCCTTTGGACTAAACTGTTTATCTAACTTTAAAGATTTTATTTCTAAAACACAAAATAAAAAACAAAATATAACTTCAAATAATAAATATTTAGATTGGTCTAAATTCTTACATGATGGTCAATTATATACAGGAATGATTGATAGTATTTATAGGGAAGGGGGATTAGCTGAGATTATTTATTCTAGTGGAACAACTAAATCACCTAAGCCAATTATGTACACTAATGAAACATTTACGGCAATGGTAAGACAAGTTGAACTTATGGAAAATAATTATCAAGAAAAAGACAAAAATTTAGATATTATTCCTATGTATTTAGGTTTTGGTTCTAATAATGGGCTATATACTGTACTTGCTTTTGGCTTAGAAGACATATTAATACCCATCCCAGTTATCGATGATTTACCAAAGTTAATTAGTAAATATGAGCCTAATCATATTTTATGTGCACCTATTCATATTAAAGTACTTAATGACTATTTAAAAAATAATCCTTATGAATTGCAAGATTTGTCTTTCATTAAATCAATTGTTTCTGGAAGTGCCCATTTAGAAAGTTCTTTACAATATGAATTAGATGAAGAATTAAAAGGAAGAGGCTGTAAAATAAAAGTAGGACCTGGTTATGGGCAAAATGAAGGAGGACCAGGTTTGAGCTTTTCTTCAGACACTTTTTTAGAAACTAAAAAGCCTAATTGTTGTGGGTATCCTCTTCCTTTTACAACTATATCAATTTTTAATCCTGATACTAATGAAGAATTAAAATATGGAGAAGATTTAGAAGGTGAGATAAGATATAGAGCTGTGTGTGGAATGAAAGGATATGCTTTTAATAGAGATGATGAAACAAAAGATTTTTATAGAGTAGGATTAGATGGACAAGTTTGGGCTTGTTCTGGTGATTTAGGAAAAATTGATAAAGATGGAGGAATTTATATAACTGATAGAATTGAAAGACAAATAGGAAGAAATGGTTTTAAATTTGCCCCAACAGAAATAGAAGATTTAATTCTTAGTAATATTAAGGAAGTATCATCTTGTGCTTTAATTGGAAAGTATGATGAAATAGAAGAAAACAAATTAATTTTATATTACTCTATTAAAGAGGAATACTTAAGTATGGAAGATATAATTACTGAAAAAATTATTAATTTGTGTAATACCTTAAAAGAATATAAAATACCTAATAAATATGTTTTAAAAGACAATATCCCTTTAACACCTAATTTGAAAATCGATTTTAAAAAGTTAGAAAAAGAAGCTTTAGAAATAAATTTTGGTTATAGTAGAAAAATGACAATTAATTAATTAATTAATTAATTAATTAATTAATTAATTTAAAAAATTGTCTTTTTTATGTTATACTTATTATGGAATTAAGAATAAAAAGGGTGTGGGACAATGGTTGGTTATGCAATATTATCTTTAAATTTTATTTATATACTAATTTTATCTATCCTATATTTTACTAGAAAAAGAGTTAAAAATATAGAAACGACTATTTTTAGTGCTCTAATAATTTCTAATTTAGGCGGTTTAATTTTAGAATTTTTATCTGGTTATTTTATAATGAAGTTACCAAAATATGAAATAATTACTTTTATTGTAAATAAGTTTCATATTGTAAATATTAGTTTTTGGATTACAACTTTTACCATATATGTTGTTTTAATTTGCTTTGGACCTTTAAAAATCAAAGAAAAATTTAAAAATTTAAGAGTCTTTATATATACTTATATGGCTATTTTATTTTTATTAGTTTATATATTACCAATTAGTTATTATAATGATGGAATAAGTATTTATTCTTATGGACCATCAGCTAATTTAGTTATTGTGTTATGTGTAATTTATTTATTGATTGACATTTATTCAATAATAAAAAATATTAATAATATAAGTAAATTAAAATTAGTTCCATTAATTATTCTAATAATTGGTTTAATATTATCATTCATAATTAAAAGTATTAATCCTGGAGTTACACTTATAACAACAATATTTTCACTTGTTACGACAATTATGTATCATACCATTGAAAATCCTGATATTAAGATGGTAAAAAAATTAGAATTAGCAAATGCTGAAGTAAAAAAAGCTAGTCAAATAAAAAGCGAATTTTTATCTAGTATGTCCCATGAGGTAAGAACACCACTTAATGCAATAGTAAGTTTTAGTAGTTTAATAAATGAAGCTAATACTTTAGAAGAAGCTAAAGCAAATGCTAAAGATATAATTTCATCATCTGAAAAATTATTAGTAATGATTAATAATGTATTAGATATTGCTATGATAGATTCTAATAAAAATGAACTTAATAATGTAGATTATAATTTTAATCAAGAATTAAATAGTGTTATTTATTTATTCGTAAATAAAGCTATGGAAAAGAAAATATTATTAGAGGATAAAATTGATGATTTTCCGAAAATATTAAATGGTGATATTGATAGTATTAAAAGAGTAATTGCTAATTTGTTAGATAATGCTATTAAATATACTAATAGGGGGAGTGTAGTAATAAAAGCAACTAATAAAATTCTAAAAGATAAGTGTTATATTAAGATAATAGTTGAAGATAGTGGGGAAGGCATTCCAGATAATATGATAGATGATATTTTTAAAGAATTTGTAAGAGATAAAAAATATATGGATAGTAATACATCAGGAATGGGATTAGGACTTGCAATTAGTAAAAAATTAGTCGATATGATGGGTGGAAAAATAGAGTGTGAAAGAAGTAGTTTAAAAGGAACGACTTTTACTGTTTCTTTAACTCAAAAAATAGTAGAAAAGTAAATAATAATTTGAAAAATGGTATAGATTTTACCTAATTAATTTGATAAAATGAATAAAGAGTAGGTGAATTATAAATTATGAATAATAAAGGTTATGCAATTAAAGAATTAATTATTTTATTTGCTGGATTAGCAGTTGTTTTTGGGATAGTTATAACTAAAGTGGTTTTAGCTTATGATAATATAGATAATAAAGAGATAGCAATGGCTAGAGAAAAAGATACATTAACTAAGGCAGTAGAAGTATATATTAAAAAAAATGAAAAGAATTTAAGTAAAGACAAAGAAAATTTTATATATGGAGAAGATTTAGAAAAAGATGGGTATTTAGTAAATTTAGAAAATGATTTATATGATAAAGCTAAAATTAAAATTACATATAATAAAGATTTAAAAAAATTTAATATTGATATAGTGGAATAAGATGGCTATAACTAAAACAGATTTTTTAAATTATATTAGATGTCCAAGATATATTGCTTTAGAGGATGTTAAAAAAAATAATTTACTAGCAGATGTTAGTTATGGGGAATATGATGAAAAAGAAAAATTAAATAAATTATCAGAACTTTATGATAGTATGTATGAAGAAGTTGATGATTTAGTAATTGATAAAACAAAAAAGATAGATAAACAATTAGATGCGATGCTAGTTTATTATAAAAAAGTAGAAGAATTAGCTGCTAAATTATCATTAAAAGAATTTGGGGGAAAAATAATATATTCATCTAAAACAGAAGAACAAAAGTCTTATAGTTTTACAAGTTCAAATGCTCGTTATCTTTGTTTTGTTGATGTTTATAATGAGAATAATGATAATATAAATATTATTGAAGTAAAAGCTACTACTTCTAAAAAATATTTGCAATTAGAATCTGGAATGCCCAAAAGTCCTAAATATAGTATATGGACTAAAATAAATAATGTTTATCATTTAAAAGATGAAGTTGGTTATGATTTTTCTAAAGAAATGGAAGAAGAGAAATATAACATTCAAAAAAATAAATTATATAATCGTTTTGGACTGGGAAAGTATCTTTATGATATAGCTGTTCAAAGATTTATTATTGAAGGTTCTTATAAGGAATCTAAAGAAAGTGAAAAATTACAAAATATTCATTATTATTTAGCAGTATTAAATCATCAATATTGTTTTGATGGATTATATGTAGATAATGAACCAGTTTATGATAAAGATAGTTCTGGTAATGAGATAATAACTTTTTTTGATGTAACTAAAATAACAGAAGAATTAGTTTTAGATGTAAAAAAAGAAGCTTTAAAACTTGAAAAGAACTTACAAAATCCAGATATTTCTCCTTGCCCACTAGGTCCCAATTGTCGTTATAAGAAAAATGATGTATGTAAATATTTTCAAACAGTATGTGCATCTATTATCCCTTTAAAAAATTCATCTTTAACTTATTTGCATAGTGCAAGTGGTTTTAAAATGGAAAATGGAAAAACTATTAAAGGATTAGACTTAATAAATAATAATTATTTACATATGTTAGATGTTCCATTATCATGGTTACATAATCCTAATCATTTAATTCAAAGAGAGGTTGTCGAGACTAAAAAAGAATATATCAATAAAAATAAAATAAGAAAAGCCTTAGATAATATAGAGTATCCGATATATCATTTAGACTTTGAAACTTTTCCATGTCCCTTACCAAGATTTAAAGGAGAATTTCCCTATATTCAAAGTCCTTTTGAATTTAGTTTACATATTGAAAAAAGTCCAGGAGTTTGTGATGAAGATAAAGATAATATTATTTTTTTAGCTAAAACTTTTGGCGATGAAAGAGAAGAACTTATTAAAACATTACTTTCAAATGTTGATGTAAATAAAGGAACATTATTTGCTCAAAATGTTAGTTTTGAAAAAGGTCGAATTGAAGAACTTGCAAAAATTTTTCCTCAATATCAAGAAGATTTAATAAAACTAAAAAATAGAGGTTATGATTTACTTTGGTTACTTAACAATAATCAAAGTCTTTATCAAAAATTAGGTTTTAATGAAGAAGAATGCAAAGAAATAAATTATTATCATGAAGATTTAAATGGTTCTTATTCAATTAAAAAAACTTTACCAATATTTTCTGATTTAACTTATCAGAATTTAGATGTTAAAAATGGAACGGAAGCTATTGTTGTTTATGCAAATTATAATAGTATGAGTGATGAAGAAAGAGACAAAAAACAATCCTCTTTAAGAGTATATTGCAAACAAGATACTTGGGCAATGGTAAAAATATTATCATCTTTACGAAAGAAAATAAAATAATTTGTAAAACAGCTGTCAACTTTGTTGTCTATAACTGTATATTAAGAAAAATATTTAGTATTATATTATTGTAAGGACGTGATGATTATGTTATATCCTTCTATCGATAAGCTTTTAAATATTGTTGATTCAAAGTATAAGTTAGTACATGTAGCATCAATTCGTAGTAAACAAATATTAGAAACTAATCATTATCAAATGAATGAAGAAGAATATACGAATAAAAGAGCAATAGGAAGAGCTTTAGAAGAATTAGAAAAAGGACTTATTACGGTTAAAGTAAAGAATCAAAAATAAGTTCTTTTTTAATGCTTATATGCTAAATTTTTTAAAATGTGACAAATAAACAACCCCTTTTTAAACTTCTTCATAAGATAATAAAGAAAGGAGGTTTTATTTTTTGAGTCGAGTATTATTAGACGCTAGTAATGAGATAACTACACCTTATAGTAATAGTCATAAAGGAGTAGATGTTGTTAAAAAATATCGAAGTTTAGATACAATAATTGCTCATAGTGATGGAATAGTTGTGATGGTTCAAACTGGTATTAAAAATTTGCCTGGTTCAACGGGCAATTTAAGTTATGGTAATTTTGTTAAAATTAAACATGACAATGGGTATTATACTTTATATGCTCATTTAAAAGATGTTTATGTAAAACAAGGACAAAGGGTTAATAAAAATGATAAAATAGGTTATATGGGAAATACTGGCAATTCTTATGGAGCACACCTTCATTTTGAGGTGAGAAACCCAAGTGATACAAGAATTGACCCAACTTATTATTTAGACCATGATTTACCTAATGAAGATAGAAGTATTAAATATCAATCATATGATTTAAAGAAAAAAATGTGGTTGCCTAATGTTTTAGTTAATACATCTTCTTATGCTGGTAATTTTGGAAATGCTATGTCTGGAATATATTTAGATTATTATAAATTAAGGGTTCATGATAAGGTCAAAAATATGTGGTTACCATGGGTTATTAATCGAAATGATTACGCTGGTAATTTAGGTAATCCTATTGATGGGGTACAAATAGAAGAGGCTACTTATCGTGTTCATCTAAAGGGTGGAGCATGGCTTCCTTGGGTTAATAAAGTAGATGATACTCCTTCTGGATATGCAGGTATTTATGGTAGAGAAATAGATGCTTTGCAAATTAAATAAAGAAGAGATTAATCTTCTTTATTTTTTGGACTACTTTATATTTGTTCCCTTTCTAACTAAAATTTTAACATTTTTTAGTTTAAAAGGGAATAGATTTATTTATGTTTTTTTAAATTTAAGATACATACACATTCAACGTGCTTAGTATAAGAAAACATATCAAATCCTTTAATGTCTATAACTTCATATTTTTCTTTTAAAATTTTTAAATCTCTAATTAAAGTTAAAGGATTACAAGAAATATAAATTATTTTAGGTATTTCTTTTGCTATTAAATATTTTAAAGTCTTTTTATCTAAGCCATTTCTTGGTGGGTCAACAATGACTTCAGTAAATTTTTCATTAATTTTATCAACAATGTTTTCAACTTTTCCTAAGTGAAATGTCACATTATTTATTTTGTTTATTTTTTGATTATTTAAAGCATCTAAAATAGCATTTTTAACAATTTCAATCCCAACTGCTTGTTGAGCTTTTGAAGCACATTTTAAAGTAAGAAAGCCAACACCACAGTAAGCATCTAAAACGATGGAGTCTTTATTTATAAATTCTAAAATGTAAGAAGCAATTAGTTCACTTATATACTGATTTACTTGAAAAAAAGAATCATAACTAACTTTATAAATTAAATTTTTTCTTCTTTCATATAGAAAAGAATCAAGATAATAATTTTTTTGATTTAAAACTATTCCAGCAATTTTACATTTAGTAAATAATTCTTTTTTAATATTTACTTTATATTCGGTATTAATAATTAAAAGTAATTCATCATTATCATTACATCTAACTGTTAATTCACCTTTAGAGAAAGCCATTAAAGAAAAGTTTTTTATTAAGTTATTAATGGCATCTTTAGCAAGAGGGCACTTATTTATTGGAAAAAAGTTATGAGATTTTTCTTCATAAAATCCTACTTGGTAATTTTCTACTTTTAAACTTATTTTATTACGATAGCCTAAAGAGTTAAGATTAGGGGTAATAGTAAAGTTGGGAATATTGATTTTATTTTGAGAAAATTTTCTTTTTAAGACTTGTTCTTTAATCTTTAAGCCATCTTGATAGGTGCATATATCAAAGTTACAACCATTGCATTTATTAGAGTAAGGACAAAAGGATTCTACTCTTAAAGGACTTTTCTTTATGACTCGTTCTACTTTATATATACTATATTTTTTTTCTTCCAAAACAGGTTTTATTTCTACTTCTTCATCTAACAAAGATTTAGAGACAAAACAAACTTTTCCAGAATTTTTTATAACACCATAACCAACATCATCATAATCAATAATTTTTGCTTTCATAAACTTCACCACATATAAAATATAACATATATTTTTTAAATTTAAAATTTATAGTTTAAAGTAAGACTTAATAAGCCATATTATTAATGGTGAGAGACGTGAAAAATAAAATTGTTGAAAGAATTAAAAAAGAATTTTCCAGTAATGTAGATTTAGTTATTAAGCCAATTAAAATAAATTCTTTAAAAACAATTTATGTAGTTTATTTAGAAAGTGTCAGTGGTTCTGATAAAATAAATGATTACATATTAAAAAATTTAACGATTCTAAATGCTCTTAAGAAGTCTACTTTAAAAAATATTTCTTATTTAATACCAGCTCCTAATACTGTAATAATAGATAATTATGATAAAATAGAGTTTTATATTACTAATGGATTTACTATTGTTATTTTAAATGATGAAGTAATTGCTTTAGAGACTAAATCAGAAATTAATCGAAGTGTTCCTGAGTCAACTACGGAACAAGCTGTTTATGGACCAAAGGATGCTTTTACAGAAAATATTCAAATTAATTTAGGATTAGTTAAAAGAAGAATTAAAAGTCATACTTTGAAATCTTTAGCTTATGTAGTTGGAAGAAAGACTACGACTATGTTAAATGTTTTGTATTTTTCGGATATAGCTTCTATGGATAATGTAAATGAAGTTATTAAAACAATTAAAGAAATAGATATTGATGGAATTACTGATTCAGGTTCTTTAGCAAAGTTTTTTGAATTAGATAATAATTCGCATTTTCCAACAGTTTTAAAAACAGAAAGACCAGATACAGTAGCTACAGCTCTTTTAGCAGGAAAAATAGCTATTTTAGTTGATACTTCACCATTTGCTCTTATTCTTCCAGCTTTTTTTGGAGACTTTATTAATCCTATTACTGATAATTATAGTATTCCTAAAAATATTAATTTTTTAAAAATTCTTAGACTATCTTGTTTAATTTTTACAATGGTTGTTCCAGGTTTATATATAGCCATAATTAATTTTAATCCGGAAGTTATTCCAACCTCATTGCTTATTAATTTTGCTATACAAAGGTCAGACGTTCCTTTTCCAACAATTGTTGAAGCTTTTATAATGTTACTTTTGTGTGAAATACTAAGAGAAAGTGATTTTCGGTTTCCTAGTTCTTATGGAAGTGCTATTTCAATTTTAGGAGCATTAATTATTGGAGAAGCCGCTGTATCAGCTGGAATTGTTTCTCCAATTATGATAATTGTTATTGCTTTTACTTTTATAACTAGTTTAATATTTCCAGAACAAGAACTTAATAGTGCAATTAGAAAATGGCGATGGATATTTTTACTTTTAGCAACCGTTTTAGGCTTATATGGAATTGTCTTAGCAATTATTTATTTCTTAATTAATATTACGGAAATAACTTCTATTAAAAATCCTTATTTTTATCCAATAGCTCCTTATGATAAAAATTATTTACATGAATCACTTTTTAAAGTCAAAATTAGTAAAGACACTAAAAGAAGTTCATTGCTCGCTAGGAAGAATATGAAAAAGCAAGGGAGAAATAAAGTATGAAAAAGAAGATATTAGGTTTAATTATTTTAATTTTATTTTCAACTGGTTGTTATGATTATCATGAATTAAATGATAGGGCAATTATTGTAGGGGAGTCAATTGACTATGAAAATGATGAGTTTTGTGTCAATTTTGAAATATTAAATAGTCAGAAAACAGAATCAGACCAAGGTGGGGCTACTAAAAGTCATTATGTAAGTGGGAGTGATACAACTTTATCAAAAGCTTATAAGAAGGCCTTTATTAAAATTGATAAAGAAGCTTATTATACCCATTTAAAAACAATTATTATAAGTGAAGATGTAGCTCGTAATCATTTAAAAGAAATAATTGATTTTATAGCAAGAGACCCTAATATTGGCGATATTTTCTTTCCAGTTGTAGCAATTGATTCTAGTGCCGAAAATATTTTAAAAACATCTAGTAGTGAATCACCAATTGTCGCAACGGTTATTGAAGGATTAATTGAAAATAGTAAGTTTAAAGAAAGTATTGCAGCTGAGATTAATTTTGAAAAGTTTTTAGCGTCTTTACTAGATGAAAGACAGGATGCCATTTTAAATGCAGTAAGTCTTGATGATAATAATAAAATTTATTTAAAAGGCTTATCTTTATTTTCTAATTATACTTTAGTTGATACTTTAAGTTATGAAGATTCCGCGACCCTAAAGCTTTTATTAAATGATAGTGAGTCATATTATACTAAAATAGCATGTGATAACTCTAAAGATGATTATATTACTATTGATTTATATAATAATAAAAAAACAGATATATCGGTAAGTGATAATGAAATTAAGATAAAAAGTAGATTAGATGCTGATATTGTAGAAGATGAATGTAATTATGATTTTAAAGATTCTAAAATATATGAAGAATTAGGAAGTATGTTTGCAAGTAAGATGAAAAAAGAGATTAAGAAACTAACAAAATATATAGAAGGATTAGGAACAGATGTTTTAGGATTTAGAAAAAAGTATTATATAAAAACAAGAAAAGATTTAGATAAGTGGAATGATTTAGAAGTCAATGTTGATGTGCAAATAAATATTAATAAAAATGGGGTAATATTTGAGGTGAAGAAAAAATGATTAAAAGAAATACTTTTGCATATGTTTATTTTTTAACAAGAGTCTTTTTTATTGGATATGGGTTTTCTTTAATTTTTACTATTACGAATAAAGACTCTTGGATATCATTTATTTTAGGAGAGATTTTATCAATTGGATTAGTTTTTATAATAACTATTTTAAAAAAGAAATATGAAAAAAGACCTTTTTTAAAAGAAAAGGGGCACTTAATTCTTAAAGGACTATACTTTCTTTTTGCAACTTTTGTCTCTATTGAAATATTATTTATTTTTCAAACTTTGGCGTCTAATTTTTTCTTATTAAAATCTCCTAATACATTTATTATTTTACCATCAGTTTTACTAGTATTTAGAATATGTGTTAAAGGATTTAAAACAATTGGAAGAGTAGGAAGTGTTTTAATGACTATTTCTTTAGTTATGGTTATAATTGTTTTAGGGACATTAACAACATATGTTAAAACAGATAACTTTTTACCCATATTAACAGTAAATAAATCAAATATTTTTATCTCATCTATTTATTACATGGCTTATAGTACTTCACCTTTATTATTTTTAATACTGATTCCAGATACCGATAATCACTTAGTTAGATATTATTTATTAAGTAGTTTAACAATTATTTTAATGGGAGTATTAATGATTGGGATATTAGGACCTAATTTTTTAGAAATATATCGTTATCCAGAATATATGGTTTTAAAAGATATAAAAATATTAGATTTTATTGAAAAAGTAGAAAATGTTTTTTCCATGGCTACATTATTTGATTTATTTATGGTTTTAGCAATAAGTATGAATGTTGTGAAAATTAAACTTAAGAAAAATAATTATCTTTTTGCTTTAGTATTACTAATAGTTTCTTTAGTTTCATTATATTTAGGAAAAAATTATAGTTTAGCTTTAGAATTATATTATTATTTACCAATGATATTAATTGTTTTTACTATTTTAATAATTACTGTCTTTTTGATAAGTTTAAGAAAGAATAGGTGATAAGACGTGAAGAAGAAGAAAAATAATTTTTTTGAAATAATCATTTTTGTAGCGTTTATTATTTTAATTGGGTCTATTCTTGCAATATTTTTTTGGATAAATGATAATCATAAAAATAAAGAGATAGAAGATGAAGTAAAATATATTTATCAAGGAGAGTATATTAATTTAGAAAGTAATTATTTAGTAAATCCTCCTTTTAATGAATTAGATAAGACTTGGTATTATAAAGATTTACCTTTTGTTGATGTAAATATTTTAGATTTACAAAAAGAAAATAGTGATACAGTTGGATATATTTCCTTAGAGGGAACAAAAATTAGTTATCCCGTTGTCCAAACTGTTGATAATGAATATTATTTAAATCATACTTTTGATAAAAGTGAAAGTAAGGCTGGATGGATTTTTGTCGATTTTCGAAATAAATTAGATGAATTAGATTATAATACAGTTATTTATGGACATAGAAGAACTGATGAATCAATGTTTGGTAGTTTAAAATATGTCTTAGAAAGTGATTGGTTAAATAATTTAGATAATCATATTATTAATTTTTCAACAGAAAAGTATAATTTAATATGGCAAGTATTTTCTGTTTATACAATTGCTCAAGAAAAATATTATATAAAGACTTATTTTACTAATGATGATAAATATCAAGAATTTTTAAATACGATAAAAGAAAGAAGTATTTATGACTTTGGAACCGAAGTAAATACTAAAGATAAAATTATTACTTTATCAACTTGTCAAGATGAATTAGGTATTAATAGAGTAGTCTTGCATGCAAAATTACTAAAAAAGATGGATAAATAAGGGAAAAATGCAAAAATTGTTTGGAAAATTACCGAAGAGTGTGCTATAATTTAGTTACTACAGATTTAAGTGGGCATATAATCCCACTTTTATTATTGAAAGGGTGAGTTATGGAAAATATTTTAAAACAAATTAAAGAAGCCTTAGAAAGTCCATTATTAGAACATGATATTATAATTGATGATATTACTTATGGAAAAGAAAATAATTATAATTTTTTAAGAATAACATTAGATAAAAAAAATGGATTAGATTTAGATACAATAGTAATGGCAACCAATATCATTAATCCAATAATTGATGAATTAGATTTGATTAGTGATTCATATGTATTAGATGTAATAAGTAAAGGAAGTGAATAATTATGAATGGAAAAGAATTTATAAAAGCACTTAATAATATTATAGAAGAAAAAAATATTAGTAAAGATATAGTTATTGAAGCTATGGAAAATGCTTTAGCTAGTGCTTATAAGAAAAATTTTAATTCAAAGACTAATGTATGTGTTAAAATTAATGAAAAAACAGGAGATATTAAAGTATATCGTTATTTTGTGGTAGTAGATAAATATGATGATGGTAGTGAAAGTGTAAATGAAGAGGGAAATACGATTAAATTACCACCTGAAATTAATAGAGATGCTCAGCTACTTTTAGAAGATGCCAAAGAAAAATATCCTGATATTAAAGTAGGAGAAAGAATTGAAGAAGAAGTAACTCCAGCTGATTTTGGTCGTCTTGCTGCTAGTAGTGCTAAACAAGTTTTAACTCAAAAAATAAGAGAAGCTGAAAGGTCTTCAATTATGGAAGCTTTTAAAGATAAAGAAGGCGAGATGATGTTAGGACTTTTAGCAATGGAAGATGCCAAAAATTATTATATTGATTTAGGCAAAACAAGAGCTATCTTACCAAAATCAGAAATGATACCAGGAGAAGTAGTTAAAATGGGAACTTCTCTAAAAGTATATATAACAAAAGTTGAAGAAACAACAAAAGGTCCTTTAATTTTATGTTCCAGAAAACATTATGGCTTTGTTAAAAGATTATTTGAAACAGAAATACCAGAATTAGCTGATGGGACAATTGTTTTATATTCAGTAATTAGAGAACCAGGAGTTAGAAGTAAAGTAGCTGTTTATTCTACTGACCCAAGAGTTGATGCGATTGGTTCATGTATTGGAGAACGTGGAGGAAGAATTGCTAATATATTAAAAGAATTAAATGGGGAAAAAATAGATTTAATTCCTTATAGTGAAAATCCAGAAGAATTTATTGCTAGTGCTTTATCTCCAGCTAAAAATGTAACAGTTAATATTATTGATAATGTAAAAAAAGAAGCTTTAGCTATTGTTGGTGATGATAATCTTTCTCTAGCTATTGGTAAAAAAGGCTCAAATATTAAACTTGCTAGTCGTTTAACTAAATATAAAATAGAAGTTAAAACATTATCACAAATAAATGAAGAGGGAAATAAATAATGAAAATGCGCAAGATACCAATGCGTAGTTGTGTAGTAACAAAGCAAAGGTATGAAAAAAAAGAATTAATAAGAGTAGTAAGAACTCCAGAAAAAGAAGTAAAAATTGATGAAACTGGAAAACTAAATGGGAAAGGGGCTTATTTAAAAAAAGATAGGGAAGTTATTTTAAAAGCCCAGAAAAGTAAAGTTTTAGATAGAGTATTAGAAATAGAAGTGCCAGAAAGTATTTATGAAGAACTTATAAAATTAGTAAGTTAAAGTATTATTATAGAGAGGGTGATTTTGATGACTGTAAAAGAATATGCTGATAGTATTGAAGCTTCAGTAGCTGAGGTTTTAAAAAAATGTGAATCTTTAGGGATTGAAGTAAAAAGTGCTCTTGATATTTTATCAGATGATGATGTAATAAATTTAGATTTGGCTGTAAATCTAATAAGTACGGAAAGTGAATCTTCTTATGAAGATGAAGACTCAATTGATGAAGTAGTAGAAGATTTAGTTTCTAAAAGTAATATTCAATCATTAAATCCAGAAACTAAAAAACAAAAAATTAAAAAAAGAAATGAACAAGATATTGACCAAACAGAATATCGAAATAAAAGAAAAGAAATGTATAAGCATAAAGAAAAGTTAATGAGTAATAAAACAGAAGAAAATGTTATTTTCTATAAAGAGGGAATGACAGTTAATGAATTAGCTAACTCTTTAAATGTTAGTGGAACTGAGTTAATTAAAAAATTAATGAGTTTAGGATTAATGATATCTTTAAATCAAGAAATATCTTTTGCCAATGCTGAACTGCTTGTATTAGATTATGATAAAACATTAAAAAGAGAAGAAACACAAGATATAGCTAATTTTGAAGAATTTGAAATTCATGATAATGAAGAAGACTTAGAACCACGTCCAGCTGTTGTCACAATTATGGGACATGTTGACCATGGAAAAACAACTCTTTTAGATTATATTCGTCATAGTAAAGTTGTTGATACAGAGTTTGGAGGAATTACTCAACACATTGGGGCTTATCAAATAGAACATAATAATCAAAAGATTACTTTTATTGATACTCCAGGTCATGCGGCTTTTACACAAATGAGAGCAAGAGGGGCAAGTATTACTGATATTGTTATTATTATAGTTGCAGCTGATGATGGAGTTATGCCTCAAACAAAAGAAGCTATTGACCATGCTAAGAGCGCTAATGTGCCAATTATTGTTGCTATTAATAAAATAGATAAGCCTAATACTAATATTCCAAAAGTTATGGAAGAAATGGCAAATAGTGGAATTACTCCAGAAGAATGGGGTGGTGATGTTCCTTTTGTTAAAATATCAGCTCATACAGGTGAGGGAATAGATTTATTGTTAGAAACTATTCAAACAATTAGCGAAGTAAATGGTTATAAAGCTAATCCTAATCGCTATGCAATTGGAACAGTTATTGAAAGTAAAATGGAGAAAAATATTGGTGGAGTTGCGTCTCTTTTAATTCAAAGTGGAACTTTAAGATTAGGAGACCCAGTAGTAGTTGGTACTTCTTTTGGTAAAATTAGAACAATGAAAAATGATTTAGGAGAATCAATAGTTTCAGCAGGACCATCAACACCGGTTGAAGTAACAGGAATATCAGAAACACCAAGTGCTGGAGATAAATTTATGGCTTTTGAAACAGAGAGTGAAGCCAAAAATGTTGCTAATAAAAGAAAAGATGCCCTAGATAGTATTAAAAATAAAAAAGAAAGTTTAACATTAGATGATTTATTTGCTAAAATTAATGCTGGTCAAAAAGAAATTAATGTTATTTTAAAAGCAGATGTTAAAGGTAGTGAAGAAGCTGTAAGAAGTTCTTTAGAAAAAATTGATGTTGAAGGGGTTAAAGTAAAAGTTATTAGAAGTGGAATAGGAACAATTACAGAAAGTGATGTTGTTTTAGCTAATGCTTCTAATGCTATTATAATTGGTTTTAATGTTAGTCCATCTAATATAACTAAAGAAATAGCTAAAGAATATAATGTAGATATTCGTTTGTATACAATTATTTATAAAGTAATTGAAGAAATGGAATTAGCTATGAAAGGTATGTTAGACCCAGAATATGAAGAACAAGTTATTGGTAATGCTGAGATTAGAAAGATATTTACTTTTTCTAAAGTTGGTAAAATAGCTGGTTCATATGTCACTAATGGAGTAGTTAAGACTGGAGCTAAAGTAAGAATTATTAGAGATGGAATTATCATATATGATGGAACAATTTTAACTATTCAAAGAGAAAAAGATTCTGTTAAAGAAGTAAAGAAAGGCTTTGAATGTGGAATAACTTTTGAAAATTATAGTGATATTAAAGAAGGAGATACCCTAGAAATATATGAAATGGTGGAAATAAAAAGATGAATAGTATCAAATTAAAAAGAATAAATGCTGAATTAGTAAGAGTAATATCTAATATTTTACTTACAGAATCAAGGGATAAATTAATGCAAACAATTACCATAACAGGAGCTGATACTAATAATGATTTATCTTTAGCTAAGATATATTTTACAAGTTTATTAGATAATTATTCTAAAGAAGATTTAGAAAAAGAAATGAATGAAGCTAGTGGATTTATTAGAAAATTAGTAGCTAGTAAAATTAATTTGCGACAAACTCCAGAATTAAAATTTGTTTATGATACATCTATTCAATATGGTAATAATATTGAGAAAAAGATTGATGAATTACACAAATAAAAATACTAGATTTTTAAGTTAATCTAGTATTTTTTAATACTTTATTTTGTAACTTCTACATCTTGTTGTCTTGCTGATGCTATAGAATTAGCAATATAATTTGAATATTTGTCATTGATGCTGGAATCATTAATTTTCATACCATATTTTTTTCTTAATTCTTGAAGAGCAGTTATACTCATTGTAGAATCATATTGTAATTTTTGATTAGCTAATTCTTCTTTAATATCTTCTTTTTTATCATCTAAACTTGGTTTTTCATCAGTTTTTTCTTTGTATATTACATGGTATCCTAATTCAGTAGTAATAATTTCTGTTGAATATGTGTTATCTTTTAAGGCACGAGCTGATTTTAATAATTCATCATAACTACTTGATAGTGTATCAGTATTAATAGCTCCTAGGCTTCCACCATTATCTTTAGTCGCGTCATCTTCTGAATATTCTTTGGCAAGTTCTTTAAAAGTTTCTAATTTGTTTTCTGCTTTATTTAATTTATCAATAATCTCATTGATTTTATTTTTAGCTTCTTTGTCTTTTTCTTCATCATCAGTATCTGTTTTTATTAAGATGTGGTCAACAGTTACATCACCATAAATATTTTTGTCATAATATTCTTGAATCTCTTTATCAGTAACTTTTCCTTTAGCATAATCTAAAATAGCTTTTTGTTGTAGGTTATTGATATACATATATTCTGTATAACTTTCAACGGAACCAAAATAACTATTTATTTGGTCTTTACCATAAGTATCAACCATTGATTTAACTGATGTATCAGCTTCTTTTTTAGCATCTTCTAAATCATTAGGATATTCAGATTCTAATATTTTTTTATCCATAAGTTGTATCATAACATCAAGAGCATAACGTTCTTTCATTCCTTCATATAATTCATTAGCTGAAATACTTAAAGATTCATTATCAAATGATACAACAGCTTCACTACCATCACTTAGCTTTGGCACCTCTTTTCCACAGCCACACATCATCAACGTACATACCCCAATTAATAATATTTTTTTCTTCATATTTCTAAACATTCCTTTCCGCTTCACTACGTTTTGCTTAAGCCACAAACCGCAATGAAAATAATTATCTAA
>CANRKL010000015.1 GCA_947631205.1 uncultured Bacilli bacterium
TAAAAAAATATCTAAGAAAAAATTAATCGATATATAAGAGCTGTTGAATAATTAAAAATTTAATTATTTGACAGTTTCTTTTTTTGGATGTTTACTTTAAAAAAGCCCATTTTTAAAATATTAGAATGGCTTTTTTAAGTGTTTAATGTTATGATTATAACTGAGAGGTAACATATGCAAATTAATTTAGATGGAAATATTATCAATGTTGAGATTATAAGAAAACCCAATAAAAATATTTATATGCGTTTTATAAATAAGGATACTCTGCAAGTTAGTTGTAATAAATGGGTTAATGAAAAAAGTATTAAAAACTTACTTGATAATAACTGGGCATCTCTAAAAAAAATGTATCAAAAAATATCCATAGTTGAAGAAAAAAATCAATATTTTTGGTATCTAGGTCAAAAATATAATCCTATTTATCTTGAAACAATTAAAAAAGTGGTCTTTGATGGGCCAAACATTTACGCTAAAGATGAAAAAATGCTAAATAATTTTCTTAAAAAAGAAACAGAAAGAATATTTAAAGGCGAAGTAGAAAGAATTTTACCTTACTTTGATAACATTCCAAGGTTTTCCCTAAAAATTAGAAATATGAAAACAAGATGGGGAGTTAATAATCAAGGAAATATGACAATTACTTTAAACAGTGAATTAATTAAAAAAGATTTAGATTTATTAGATTATGTAATAATTCATGAATTATGTCATTACTATGAGCCTAATCATAGTAGTCGCTTCTGGAGTCATGTTGAAAAATATTATCCAAAATACAAAGAAGCTAGAAAGAGGTTAAAAAACTAATGATAGAATCAGTAAATAATGCCAAAGTTAAAGAATGGACAAAATTACAAGAAAAAAAATATCGGGATAATAGTAATACCTTTTTAGTTGAAGGAGTACATTTAGTAGATGAGGCAATTAAAAAAAATTTAGTTAAAGAATTAATTATTTTAGAAGGGACACCATCTAATTATGATATTCCATATAGCATAGTTAATGAAAAAGTTATGAAAAAAATATGTAATCAAATAACAGCTCCTAAAATATGTGCTGTGGTAAGTAAATTAAAAGAACAAGAAATATGTGGTGACGTTTTAGTTTTAGATAATTTAGCAGACCCTGGTAATTTAGGAACTATTATAAGAAGTGCTGTCGCTTTTAATATCCCTAATCTTGTTTTATCTTTAGATACTGTTGATTTATATAATCCGAAAGTTATTAGAAGTAGTGAGGGAATGATTTTTCATATCAATATAGTAAAAAAAGATATAGAAAAATACTTAAATACTATAAAAGATACTTATCAGATTATTGGAACTAATGTTGTTAATGGAGAGTTTATAGAAAATATTATTGATAATCGTCCTGTTGCTTTAATAATTGGAAACGAAGGAAAAGGCATGAATGAAAAATATAACTCTCTTTGTGATAAATTTGCTTATATTCCCATGAATAATCACTGTGAATCCCTAAATGCTGGAGTAAGCGCTAGTATTTTGATGTACGAAATAGCTAAGAAAAGAGGGTATCATGACAAGATTTAATATTGGTTATATCACAGGTACTCATGGAATTAAAGGCGAATTAAAAGTCTTAAGTGATTTTTCACGTCAAGATTTAGCGTTCAAAGTAGGAAATACAATATATATTGATGATGTTCCTCATAAAATTACTAGTGTAAGACCTCATCAAAACAAACAACTAATAACTATTGATAATTTAAATGATATTAATGAAGTTATAAAATATACTAAAAAAAATATTACTATTTTAAAAGAAACATTAAATATTGATACTTTTGTAATAGAAGAACTTATAGGCTTTAAAATTGTTTTAGAAAATACTTTTTGTGGCCTTATAGAATCACTATATAAAAGTAATGCTGGATACTTACTATATGTAAAATATCAGAAGAATTATTATATTCCTTTTAATGATTACTTTATAAAAAGTGTTGATTTAGAAGCCAAAATTATTTATACTAGCCATATAAAGGAGCTTTGGTTATGAAAATAGATATTTTAACCCTTTTTCCCCATATGTTTGAAAACTTTTTAAACGAATCAATAATTAAAAGAGCAATTAATAATCATTTAGTTGAAATTAATTTAATTGATTTTCGTGAGTTTTCTAAATTAAGTAATAATCAAGTTGATGATACGCCTTATGGAGGAGGTGGGGGCATGGTCTTAAGATGTGAACCTTTAATTGATGCCTTAGATTCTGTTAAGACTCCTTCCTCTAAAGTTATTTTAATGTGTCCCCAAGGAAAAACATTTACCCAAAAAAAAGCTTTAGAATTAAAAGATGTTAAACATTTAATTTTAATATGTGGTCATTATGAAGGCTTTGATGAACGAATTAGAAATTTTGTTGATGAAGAAATATCTATTGGAGATTATGTTTTAACTGGTGGTGAACTACCAGCTATGGTTATAAGTGATGCAATTATTAGATTACTTCCTAAAGTTATTAATGAGTCATCTTATTTAAACGATTCTTTTATGAATGATATGTTAGATTATCCAACATATACTAAACCTCCTGTTTTTAGAGGCCTAAAAGTTCCTGATGTCTTACTAAGTGGTAATCATAAAGAAATAAAAAAATGGCGTGAAGAAAAAGCTTTAGAAAATACCCAAAAAAGAAGAAAAGATTTATTAGAAAAGAAGTGAAAAAAATGGCAAATTATATCATTAAAAGAGTAAACAAAAAAAGAACAATTATTGAACAAGAAAAAAAAGTTATTAGTTTAATTATGAATCCTAAACTAAAAAATCATGAAAACTTATTAGAAATTAGTAGCCTAGAAATTATTAATCCCGAAATTAAAAAAAATATTTGTTATGCCAAATTTGACCGCTTATTTAGAAGACTTGCCTCTATTATTATTAGTTTTGATGATGGCGAAGCTGAGGATGGAGACTTTATAATTGCCCTTAATGAAATAGAAAAAGCTAAAATGCAAGTATTAGATGAATATAATAATTTTTTAGGCAAAGAAGAAATAAAAAAAATGTTACAAAAATTAGATTTTTTAGAAAAAGAATTTAACCAAAAAGTTTTAATGTATAATTTGCAAATTAATAATAATTTAATTGATGATAAAGTAAAAGGCAAAGGAAGATAATATGTTTGCTAATGTCCTAGTAGAAATTAAATCTAAGAAAGTAGATAAAACTTTTACTTATAAAATACCTGATAAATTAATTAATGAAGTATGTGTTGGCTCTTTAGTAACTATTCCCTTTGGTAAAAGAGAATTAGAAGGTTATGTTTTAAAAATTTTAGATAGTTGTGATATAGAAGATATAAAAGAAATAAAAGGATTAAAGAAAAATGAAATAGTTTTAAATGAAGAAATGATTGAACTTGGATATTTTTTACAAGAGAAGACTTTATGTAGTTTAAGTTGTTCTATTCAAAGTATGTTACCTAAAGCCTTAAAAGCTAAAAAAGGAGTAAATATTAAAAAAAAATATATAAGTTATTTAATTAGAACTAAGAAAGATGAACATTTAAGTAAACCAAATCAAATAGCTATTTTAAATTTATTTGAAAATAATAGAGAAGTTAAATTAAAAGATGCTGAAGAAATAAGTGCTTCTGGTGTTAAAACTTTAATTAAAAATGGTTATTTAGAAATAATTAAAAAAGAAGTAAATCGTTTCAATTTAAAAGAAAGTATGTATAGCAATGAAAAAACTTTAACAATTGAACAAGAAAACGCTTTAAAAAAGATAAGACAATTTTATAATAAAAAGACCACCATTTTATTACATGGAGTAACAGGGTCAGGAAAAACTTTAGTTTATATTGAAGCTATTAAAGATGTTTTAAAAAATAATAAAACAGCCTTAGTTTTAGTTCCAGAAATAAGTTTAACCCCTCAATTAATTGACCGTTTTAATAGTTATTTTAAAGGAAGTATAGCTGTTTTACATAGTCATTTATCCGAAGGAGAAAAGTATGATGAATGGCGGAAGATAAATGAGGGTAAGGTAAGTATTGTAATAGGCGCTAGAAGTGCCATTTTTGCCCCTTTAAAAAACATAGGTCTAATTATATTAGATGAAGCTCATTCTCTTTCTTATAAACAAGAAAATAATCCTAAATATCATGCTTTAGATATTGCTAAAAAAAGAAGTGAAATATGGAATTGCCCAGTTATCTTAGGAAGTGCTACTCCTGATTTAAATAGTATGTCAAGAGCCCTAAAAAAAGTTTATGAATATATTTATATGGGAAAAAGAGCCCAAAATGCTAAGTTACCTAATATTACTATAGTAGATATGGCAAACGAAGCTAAATGTAGTCATACCATATTAAGTAGAGATTTAGAATATAAAATAATTGAAAGATTAAATAATCATGAACAAGTAATTCTTTTATTAAATAGAAGAGGACATTCAACCTATATAAGTTGTTCTAACTGTGGTTATGTATACAAATGTCCTAATTGTGATATTACCTTAACTTATCATAAAACCAAAAATACTTTACGTTGTCATTATTGTGGATATACTAAGTTTTTTAATACAAAAAAGTGTCCTAAATGTTTAGAAAATAGTTTAAATTATTTAGGACTTGGAACAGAAAAATTAGAAGAATACTTAGAAGAAGTTTTTCCCACAGCCAAAATTAAGCGAATGGATACTGATACTACTAAAAATAAAGGCGATTATGATGAAGTTATAAATGAGTTTGCCGAGTTTAAGTATGACATATTAGTAGGGACTCAAATGGTTAGTAAAGGCTTAGATTTTCCCAAAGTAACTTTAGTGGGAATTATTAATGCTGATGCTTCCTTAAATATTCCAGATTATAAAAGTAATGAACAAAGTTTTAGCCTTTTATCACAAGCAAGTGGAAGAGCTGGGCGTAACTCATCATCTGGTGAAGTAATTATTCAGTCTTATATGCCCTTACATCCCATTTTAAATTTTGTTAAAAATAACGATTATAAAAGTTTTTTCAACTATGAAATGAAATTACGTAAGACTCTAAAATATCCACCATATTACTTTTTAATTCAAATTAAACTAAAAAGTAGAGACTATGAATATTTAGTAAAAGAAATAACTAAAGTTAAAAAATATTTAGAAAGAAATTGTGATAAAAAAACTATTATTTTAGGACCAGCGACTTCTAATCCATTTTTAGTAAATAAAGTATATAGTTTTGAAATACTAATTAAATATCGTTATGATGAAAAAATTAAAGAATGTTTAAAAGATTTAGATGTTTTATATCAAACTGATTCTAAAGTTACCCTAGATATTGACTTGTCTTATTAAAAAGAGTATAATAAATTCTAATTTTTAAAAAGGGATGATTTATATGTCAAAGAAAAAAATAATGTTATTAGGATTAATGTCTTCTTTACTTATTGTAAGAGAAGCTAAAGCTTTTTCGCTATTTGGGGATATGAGTGGTGAAGAAATAGAAGAAAAACTTCAAAACACTTTTAGTTGGGCCGTCAGTGCTGATGAAAAGATTAATGAAAAATTAGATATTGTTAAAGATAAAATTGATGAAGAAAAAGATAGTAATATAACTTATAAGCATGATACTTTAGGAATTGTTACAACAAGTCCTTTAGTAAGTCCAAAAGAAGAACGTTCTTACTACTTTGTTAATAAAAAAACACCAACTATCAAAAATTCTTATTATACTGATATAAATGGTTATAAAGTAAGTAGTAATAGTCCTGATAAATCTTATTTAGTAGAAGAAGAAAAACATCATACTATTACGGCCAATGAAAATGATGATAAGTGGTTCTTCATAGAAAAAACCATAACTAATTTAGATACTTATGAAGTTAGTTCTAATGTTGTTTTATTAGATAGTAATAATATGTATCTAGCGTCTTCTGATGAAATAACTGAGTTTGGTTATTTTGAAGATATTAAAGATGTCGTTCCAGAAAAATTTATAGATGATACCTATAGTTTAGCTAAAGTAAAAATGCTTACTTCTTATATAAACAATCTTGATAATGAATTACAAAATGAAGATACTTATACATTAAAGAAAACAAAATAAATCATTTGAAAAACAATGATTTTTTTTAAAAGTCTTTTCTTTTTAAAATAAATTTAGTAAAATTTTTAATATGAGGCGATTGATTTGAAAAATTTAAAAGTTATATTCATGGGAACACCCCAATTTGCTGTTCCAGTATTAGAAATGTTAAATAAAGAAACTGATGTTGTTTTAGTAGTTACAAAACCAGATATGAAAGTAGGAAGAAAACAAATCCTTTCTTTTAGTCCCGTTAAAGAGTATGCTGTAAAACATAATATACCTGTTTTTACTCCTAAAAAGATAAAAGAAGAAAAAGATACAATTTTAAATACACCATGTGATATTATAATCACTTGTGCATATGGTCAAATATTACCAGAAAAAATATTAGAATATCCCAAGTATAAATGTGTCAATGTTCACGCATCTCTTCTTCCTAAATATAGAGGAGGAGCGCCTATTCATTGGTGTTTAATAAATGGGGAGAAAGAAACTGGTGTAACTATTATGTATATGGATAAATTAATGGATAATGGAGATATTATAGCCCAAGAAAGTTATCAAATTAAAGATAGTGATAATGTAAGTACTCTTCATGAAAAATTAAGTTTAATTGGGCGGGATTTACTATTAAAAGTACTACCTGATATTATAAATCATAAAGTAAAGCCTAAGCACCAAGACGAGACAAAAGTAACATATGCCCTAAATATCAAAAGAGAAGACGAACATTTAAATTTTCAAGATAAAGGAATAAATATTATAAATAAAATTAGAGGATTAAATAGTTTTCCTTTAGCTAACATAACTTTTAATGGTGAAGAGATGAAAGTTCTTGAAGCATATTTTGCTCCTAAAGACAATGTAGAACCAGAAAAAGTAGTAGAAGTAACTAAAGATAGTTTAGGCATAACTTGCCAAGATGGCATTATTTATCTAACTAAAATAAAACCTTTTGGCAAAAAAGTTATGATGATTAAGGACTATTTAAATGGGGTAGATAAAGAAAAAATTAAAAAGGGGATAATTAAATAAAGGAGGTATTATGCTAATAATTTTAGTAGGAAAAAGTGGCTCTGGAAAAGATTATTTTTTTAATTATGCTTTAAAAAATTATCCCTTAAGTCCCATTATTTTACATACAACAAGACCTATGCGAAAAGGAGAAATAGATGGAAAAACATATCACTTTGTAACCATGGATGAATTAAATAGTTTAGAAGAAAAAAATTTATTAATTGAAAGAAGAGACTATAATACCGTTCATGGAATTTGGTCATATGCAACCTCATCTAAAGAAAATGACATTGTAAATAAAAATTACATTACTATAAATACTTGGGATGGGGTAAAAAAATTT
Source organism: uncultured Bacilli bacterium (assembly GCA_947631205.1). Lineage (GTDB taxonomy): Bacteria > Bacillota_I > Bacilli_A > RF39 > UBA660 > Ventrenecus. The sequence continues at coordinate 7,397 of CANRKL010000015.1, forward strand.
AAAAACTATTATGAACCATCATTAATAATTCCCATCTATATTTCTGTTAGAGATGATATTTTATTAGAAAGAGCTATAAATAGAGAAAGAACAACCAATCAAGATTATTTAGAATTATGTAGAAGATTTATTGCAGACTCTAAAGACTTTACAGAAAATGACTTAGTTACTAATAACCCTATTATAATTGATAATAATGAAAGTCTATTAGAGTCTTCAAAGTCCCTAGATAATAATTTAAAAAGAATATTAAAAAGATAGGTGGTAGATACTTTTGAATATATATGGAATGACTATTGAAAATTTAGAAAAATATTTAGAACAAATTGGTGAAAAAAAATATAAGGCTATTCAAATATATGATTGGCTTTATCGGGAAAGAGTAAGTGATTTTGATAAATTTACAAATTTAAAAAAAGAATTAAGAAGTAAATTAAAAGAAGACTTTAGTATGCAAAGGTTAAGCATTATTAAAAGAGAAGTAGATACTTTAGCTGAAAAATATTTATTTTTACTTCATGATGGTGAGATGGTTGAAGCCGTTTTAATGCGCCATGACTATGGCTTATCTGTTTGTGTATCTAGTGAAGTAGGTTGCAATATGGGTTGTGCTTTTTGTGAATCAGGTCGTCTAAAAAAAGTAAGAAATTTGAGTGCTTATGAAATGACTTTACAAATAATGATGATTGAAGATTTAATTAAAGAGAAAATTAGTAGAGTAGTTATTATGGGTATTGGAGAACCCCTAGATAACTACGATAATGTTATAGATTTTATTAAAATTATTAATCATGACCATGGACTTTCTATTGGAGCTCGTCACATCACCTTGTCAACTTGTGGAATAATTCCTAAAATAAAAGAATTAATGAACTTAAACTTACAAATAAACTTAGCTATTAGCTTACATGCTCCAAATGACGAGCTTCGTTCTTCATTAATGCCTGTCAATAAAGTGTATAGTTTAAAAGAATTATTACCCGTTTTAAAGGAATATATTAAAGTTACCAATAGACGAATTACAATAGAATATGTTATGCTTAATATGGTAAATGATACAACAAAGTGCGCTAAAGAATTAGCTCATCTATTGAAAGGAATGAATGTCTATGTAAATCTTATTCCTTATAATGAAACTAATCATATAGAATTTACCAAAAGTAGCGATGCAAGAATCCAGAAATTTTATGATACTTTAAAAAAATGTCATATAAATGTAACAATTAGAAAAAGTTTTGGGGCTAAAATCAGTGGAGCTTGTGGTCAACTACGAAGCAAAGAGGTGTAGCAAATGAAATCATTTTATCTAACAGATGCAGGAAAAGTTAGGTCTCATAATGAAGACTCCGTTACAATTATTAAAAATGCTAATGAAGAATATCTTTTAATTGTGGCTGATGGAATGGGTGGACACAGGGCTGGTGAAGTAGCTTCTAGCCTAGCTGTAACTCATTTAGGAACTAGATTTAAAAATTTATCAAGTATTGGTTCTAAATTAGATGCTGCTCATTGGTTAAATGATAATGTAAATGAAATAAATAATAGTATCTTAGAATATGCTAAGACCCATAGTGACTCCAAAGGACTTGGAACAACTTTAGTTTTAGCTTTGCTTACCAAAGATTATTTGATATTTGGTAATATTGGAGACTCTTCTGGTTATGTTATAAAAAATAATAAACTACATAAAATGACCAAAGACCATACCCTTGTAAATCTTTTAGTTGAAGCAGGTAATTTAACAGCTGAACAAGCCAAAAATCATCCTAAAAAGAATGTCTTAATGAAAGCCTTAGGAGCCTCAGAACAAGCTGAATTAGATTTAATTGAAGTTGATACTAAAGTAGATGGTATATTACTTTGTAGTGATGGTCTTACTAATATGTTAAGTGAAGAACAAATTGAAAAGATTATTAGTGAAGATATTAAAATAGAAGACCAAGTTAAGAAAATGATTCGAAAATGTAATATGCGAGGGGGAACAGATAATATATCTGTAGCTTATTTAGATATGAAAAGTGGGTGGAATAAATGATAATGAAAGGGCAAAAGATTAGTGACCGTTACCAAATAATAAAATCAATTGGTGAGGGAGGAATGGCTAATGTATATCTTGCTTATGATACAATTTTAGACCGTGATGTAGCAGTTAAAGTACTTCGTGGGGACTTAGCAGGTGATGAAAAATTTGTAAGACGTTTTCAAAGAGAAGCACTATCAGCTAGTAGTTTAAATCATCCTAATATTGTTGAAGTTTATGATGTTGGAGAAGACCATGGAATGTATTATATTGTTATGGAATACATTGAGGGAAAACACTTAAAAGATTTAATTAAAAAAAGAGGAAAACTTACTCTTAGTGAAGTAATAGATATTATGTTACAAATAACTGATGGAATGAGTGTTGCCCATGATTCATACATTATTCACAGAGATATTAAGCCTCAAAATATTATGATTTTAGAAAATGGCTTAGTAAAAATAACTGATTTTGGAATCTCTATGGCCATGAATGCAACCCAACTTACTCAAACTAACTCGGTAATGGGAAGTGTTCACTATTTACCACCAGAACAAGCTATGGGAAAAGGCTCTTCACTGCAAAGTGATATTTATTCAATGGGAATAGTGATGTATGAATTATTAGTAGGTAAATTACCCTATAAAGGAGACAATGCTGTAGAAATAGCTTTAAAACATTTAAAAGAACCATTACCAAGTATTAAAGATGAATTACCAAACATTCCTCAAAGTGTTGAAAATATCATCATTAAAGCTACAGCTAAAAATCCTAAAAATAGATATAATGACGCAAGAGAAATGCACAGTGACTTAATGGTATGTTTAGATGAATCAAAAGTAAATGAACCTAAAATAACCCTTCCTTATCCTGAAAATGTTGATGAAGCTAAAATAACCAAAGTTTTAAAAAATGTCGAAGCGGAAAAGAAAAATGAAACACCTTCTAAAAAAGAAGATAAAGAAGAAATAATCTCTAAAAAAATAACTGCTAATGATTTAAAGAAAGATAATAAAATATTAATTATCTTAGCATCTATTTTTACTTGTTTAATTATTGCTATTACAACCGTCGTTTTACTAATACCGGCTCTTACAACCAGTAAAGAAATAGTTGTTCCAGATGTTGCTAATAAAAGTGTTGAAGAAGCCATAAATATCTTACAAAATGAAGGATTTAACGTGGCTACAGAACAACAAAAAATATCATCAGAAGAAATAGAATTTGGCAAAGTTGTTAAAACAAGTCCTCTTGCTAATATGAAAAGAACTAAAGGAACTACCATAACTTTATATGTTAGTGAGGGAGATACTAAAATAACTTTAGAAGATTATACGGGAAAAAATTATTTAGAAATAAAAGGTAAACTAGAAGCTTTAGGTGTTCAAGTTACTGTTGAGAAAAAATCTGATAGTAAAGTAGCTGAAAATACCATAATTGAACAAAAACCAGCAGCTGGTGAAAAAGTAACAAAAGGAGATTATGTAACATTATATATTCCAGAGGTCGATACTTATCCTGACTTTACAAGTGGCAATTATACTTATGATGATATAGTTTCATTCCTAGAAAAATATGAAGTAAATGTTATTAAAATTGAAGAAGAATCAAATAAGAGTCCGGGAACTATCTTAAAACAAAGTAGAAGTAAAGGAACAAGAATAGTTAAAGGAGCTAGTATTGAAATAACGGTTGCTAAAAGAAAAGAAGTAACCACTCCATCAACAGATAAAGATAAAGAAAATGAAGAAAAAGAAGAAGATAAATGTGAAGGTGGATTATGCTAGAAGGAAAAATTATTAAAAATATTAGTAAATATTATACTGTAATTGCTAATAATAATTATTATGTATGTGAACCAAAGGGGAAATTTCGTCAAGAAAAAATTTCTCCTTTTGTCGGTGATGATGTTCTATTTGATTCATCTACTTTAATTATTAAAGAAATAAAACCTAGAAAAAATTTTTTAAATCGTCCAAGAATAGCTAATATTGATTATGCTTTAATAGTTACAAGTATTAAAAGTCCCGATATTTCTCTAAATCTCTTAGATAAACAAATAACTAATATTTTAATTAATAATGTTCGTCCTCTAATTTGCTTTACTAAAATAGATTTAGCAACACCTAAAGAAAAAAAATATCTGGATAAATTAGTAACTTACTATAATCATTTAGGAATTAAAACATTTAATAATCAAAAATTAGAAGAATTAATAAGTTATTTACAAGATAAAATAGTTGTTTTAACAGGACAATCGGGGTCTGGTAAAAGTTCATTAATTAATAAAATAGAACCAAGTTTGCAATTAAAAACAAGTGAAATAAGCAAAAGTTTAAATCGGGGTATCCATACAACAAGACATACTGAAATATACAATATTTTGGGCATGTGGCTTTGTGATACGCCGGGATTTTCTTCACTAGATTTATCAAATTACACCGAAGAAAATATTAGAATGAGTTTTCAAGAATTTGCTAATTATTCTTGTGAGTTTCGGGATTGTAAACATCTAAAAGAAAAAAATTGTGGGGTTAAAAAAGCCGTCTTAGATGGTGAGATATTACCATCACGTTATGAAAATTATCAACAATTTTTAAGGGAGGTCAAAAGATGGAAGTAGCAGTATCATTTTTAAAAAATAAATTAGGAATAGAAAAAACTATTGAGAAAATAAATCAAAGTAAAGCAGATTATTTACATGTTGATTTAATGGATGGCATCTTTGTTAAAGAAAAAAATTATCCAGATGAAACAATCCATGATTACTTAAAAAAATCTAAAAAAGCCTTAGACATTCATTTAATGATTGATAGTCCCATAAATTATTTAGAAAAGTTAATTAGCTTAAATCCTAAAACCATCTATATACACCTTGAAAGTAAAAATCTTAAAGAATGTTTAAATATCTTAGAAAAAAATCATATTAGAAAAGGAATTGCTATTAATCCGGATACTGATATTACCAAAATAATTCCATATCTACCTTTAATAGATGTTGTCTTAGTAATGAGTGTCTATCCTGGAGTTGGTGGTCAAACTTTCTTAGATAAAACTTTATCTAAATTAGAAGAATTAAAAAAATATCAAGAAAAATATCCCTTTTTAATTAATATTGATGGGGGAATTAATAATTTAACGATTACAAAAGTTAAATATTATGTTAATATGGTAGTAAGTGGTAGTTATGTTTGTTTAAGTGACAATTATGATGCCCAAATAAATAGTTTGCGAGGTTAGAAAATATGGATAATTATTTAGAAAAAATTAAAAAAGAAGCCAAAATGTCTTTTATAGTCTCTTTTTTACTTATAGCGCTAGCGATAGTTTTATTAATCAATCCTGATAATTTTATTGTTGTAAGTATCAATGTTTTAGGTTATATTGGAATATTTTTTGGAATAATAAGTGTTTTTACTTTCTTTTTAAAACCCAAAGAAGAAGCTAACTTCTTACGTAATGGAGTAATTCTTGTTTTATATGGAATAATAGCTATAATTGAAAGTTCTGTTTTAAAAAATGTTATTACGATTATTTTAGGTTCTTATATTATTTTAAGAAATGCTTATAAATTAGAAATAGCTTGGCATTTAAAAACACGTGAAATAAAAGAATATATGCCTATTTTATTTATCAGTGCAATCAATATAATTCTTGGACTAACCTTAGTTATTAATCCAACCCTAAATATACCTGCTAATACTTTTATCGCTATATTAATTATAATTTGTGAAGTATTAAGTATGGCAATGAATATTATAATAATATTTAGTAAAAAGAAAGAAAATAAACAAAATGAATAAAGGATTTATTGCAACAAGTATCTTATTTAGTGTCGTAATTATTTTTTTAGTAATAATAAATAGTCGCTTAAATATGATTATTAATACCGAAAAAAATATTTTAAGCACTAAAGAAGAAATAAAGCAAATAGTAAATCAAGATAGCAAGTTTGAAAGTAGAAGTGAATTAGATAATGAATAAAAAGAAAATGAGTATATGGCAAAAAGGATTTTATGTAATTAGTTTTATTATATTAATATGGGCTTTTATTTACTTAGGAACTAAAAATTATAATGTAATAAAACATGACATATCAGATGCTGAAGCATTTACTAAAGATTTTGGTATATCTTCTAATAATGTCTTTAAATATAAAACAGCTAAAGAAGTATTAGAAGCTCTAAATTCAAAAACAGCTATTATATTTATGGCTTTTCCTGAAAACAAATGGAGTAGTTACTATGCTGATTTATTAAATGATATTGCCATTGAAGAAGGAGTAAAAGAAATATATTTTTATAATTTTTATAATGATAGAAAAAATAATAATCATTACTATGAAAATATTGTTGATAGATTAAGTAATTATATAAGTATATTAGATGATGAAACTAAAAATATTTATGCTCCAACTCTTGTTATAGTTAAAAATGGTGAAATAACATTCTTTGATAATGAAACATCTATTATGAGTGGAGAATACACAACTAAAGAATATTGGAATAACGAACGCAAAAACAAAAAGAAAATTGATTTAAGAAGCGCTATTAAAGAATACCAGAGGATTTATTTATGAAAGATAAAATGAATAAAAAAGAACAAACTATTTATTGTGTAATAGTTGTTATAGTTTTAATCTTACTAGCTTTTGGTGACCAAATATTTATGAAATTTATTCCCCAACAAGATAATCCTAATGATAAAATTTTTGGGGGAAGTGATAGATTAAGTGTTGAAGTAGATAATCCTTACTTTAATAAAATAAGATTAGAAGATATTTTAATAAAATATGAAAACCATGAATCATTTATTTTAATAATTTTAAGAAATAATTGTTATATGTGTGATGTTTTATTAAAAAATGGTGAACCTTTTTTTAAAGATGCCTCAAAGAAAATTTATTATATAGATTCTGATAATTATAGTGAAGATAATGAAACTCTTATAAAATTTAAACAAATTGATAATCGAATTTATAAATATATTGATTTAACACCATTATCTATTAATTTTGAAAAAGGAAGTGTTGTAGATATACTAGTTGGTGCTGAAAAAAAAGAAAGAATAGAAGAATTCTTAACAAAATAGATAAAAAAATAAAGCTCTATCAACCAAAGATAAAGCTTTTTTAAATATTTTCGTTCGGGATAATTTATTACTCGCACCACCCGAGAGCGAGACACATTGCCGCCCAGAATAATTTATTACTCGCACCATCTGGGAGCGAGACATTTTCTTATGCAACAATAATATACTACTAAATTAAATAAATATCAACAATCAAAAATAACCATTTCCGTACATTTTGTACGAAAAACATCAAAAATTATGGACATTTTGTACGAAAAATGATAAATTTTTATTGGTGATAGCTATGTATAGAAAAATTAGTGAAGAATTATTAAAATGGAAAGATGACTATAAAATGCCTTTAATGCTAATAGGAGCAAGACAAACTGGCAAAACTTACATATTAAATGAATTTTGTCAAAAAAATTTTGAAAATTATCTTTATTTCAATTTAGAAAAAGAAATAGAAATAAGAGAAATATTTGAGGAAACAATTGACCCTGAAAAAATTATTGAAAAAATAGAAATTATAAAAGGAATAATTATTAATATAGAAAATACTGTAATATTTTTTGATGAAATTCAAGTTAGTGAAAAAGCTATATCATCTTTAAAGTATTTTTGTGAAAGTATCTTGCCTTATAAAATTATATGCGCAGGGTCTTTATTAGGAGTAAAAATTAATCGTTTTAAATCTTCTTTTCCAGTAGGTAAAGTGATTATAAAATATTTATATCCTATGGATTTTGAAGAATTTTTAATGGCCTTAAATGAACAAAAATTAATAGAAGAAATAAAAGAACATTATAATAGCAATGAAGCTGTAATTAAATCTATTCATGAAAAAGCCTTACTGTTATATCAAAAATATTTAGTACTAGGAGGAATGCCTGCAATTATTAATAATTATATTGTAAATGATTGCAATATTGCGCATGTTAATTTTGAACTTCAAGATAATATTATTACATCATATCTTGCTGATATGAGTATGTATGCAAAAAATAATGAAGTAAGAAAAAATATTCAAATATATAATTCCATTCCTAAAGAATTAGCTAGAGTTAATAATATTTTTAAATACAGTATCGTAGATGAAAATGCCAGAAGAATTAGATATGAAAGTAGTCTAAATTGGTTACTTACTAGTAATATGGTTTTAAAATGTGATTTGGCATCATTAAATGAGTCACCATTAAAAGCTTTTGCTAGTAATGATAAATTTAAATTATATTTAAGCGATACAGGACTATTAAGAGCTCTATCCCATATAGATTATCAAGAAATATTTCTTGATAAAAATGAGATGTATAAAGGAGTACTTACAGAAAATTATGTAGCTTGTGAATTATATTCTAAAGATAAAGAAATATATTATTATAATTTTGATAAATATGAAATAGATTTTTTGATAAAAATAAATGGAGATATTATTCCTATTGAAGTAAAAAGTGGAAGAAGAACTAATAGTAAAAGTTTAAAAGAATATGTAAAAAAATATAATCCCGTCTATAGTATTAGAATATCATCTAAAAATTTTGGCTTAGAAAATAATATTAAGTCAGTGCCATTATATGCCGTATTTTGTTTAAAAAAATAATTTACTAAATTTAAATAAAGTGTATAATTATATTAAGGAGTGAAATAATGGATACAGAAAATAAAATGCAAAAAGCAATTGAAAATTTAAAAGCTAGATTAGTAAATATTAGGGCTGGAAGAGCTAATCCATCAATGTTAAATGGTGTAATGGTAGAATATTATGGCTCTCTAACACCTATTCAAAGTTTAGCCAATATTACTGTCCCAGAAGCAAGACAATTAATGATTAAGCCATTTGATATTAGTTGCCTAAAAAATATTGAAAGAGGAATTAACGAAGCTAATTTAGGACTTACACCAAATAATAATGGAGAAGTTATTATGATAACAATTCCTGAACTTACAGAGGACAAACGTAAAGAATATGTAAAAATGGCTAAAAATATTGGAGAAGAAACAAAAGTTACTCTAAGAAATATAAGACAAGACGCTAATAACGAGATAAAAAGGGAAGAAATGCCCGAAGATGAAGAAAAAAAAGAATTGAATAAGATACAAGATTTAATCAACAAATACAATAAAATTGTTGATGATGAATTAAAAAATAAAGAAAATGAATTAATGAGTATTTAAATTCATTTTTTTTTATGGTATGATATAAATATAGAAAAAAATATGGTGATAATAATGAAAAATAATATTGGAAGTATTATTAAAACACAAGGAAAAGTAGTATCTTTAGTAATTATAGCTGTTGTCTTAATATTGATGGGAACATCTTATGCATTATTTACAGGAATTAAAACGAATGAGGGAAATCAAGTAGTAACAGCCGGAGATTTGACTTTTACTTATAATAATGGGACGACTATTGATACAACACATAATAAGGATTGCTTTACTCCAATGACTCAAACTGATGCTGAAAAAATGAGTAACAGCTGTGCTTATCAGTTAAGTATTACAAACGCAGGCTCTCTGCCATCACATTATAAAGTAACTTTAACACCAGATAGCACAAATGCCGTAGCTCAAAATAAATTAAAAGTAATATTAAAAGAAGTAACTAATGGAGTAGCAACAATAGTATCTGGTTATCCTAAAGCTTTAAATGCTATACCAAATGGAGTTATTGCTGATAAAACGATACCAGCTAAATCATTGACAAACCCAGTTGTCTATACAATTCAAATATATATAGATGATGAATTAGTAGAAGATGAAGATAATGGAAAAAAAGTTAGCGTAAATATAAATGGTTCTGGAGAAGTAAGCCCTAATAGTAAAATAACTGATAAATAAATATAATAAAATTATAAAAAAGGTACATTCTAAAATGAATAAAAGAAGGTAAAAATATTATTTTTGTTGTTAAAAATGTTAAAATATAGTATGATAAAATATAGTAGAGGGTGATTAAATGAAATTAAGATATAAAATGATGTTAATTATTGTAACGTTTGCTCTGGTAGGTTGTTTATATATAACTCAGTCTTATGCTATCTGGCAAGCTAATGCTAGTCAAACTAACGCTAATAATATGACTGCTGGTTGTTTTAGCATATCATTTTCTGGGAAAAATAATATTTCTTTAACTAATGCTTTTCCTATAAGTGACACATTAGCATTACAACAAGAAACTCCATATACCTTTACTGTTACTAATACATGTACAGTAGATGCAAACTATAAAATAACCTTAAATACATTAAATACTAATACTTTAACCGATGATAAAATAAAATATGTAATAACTGAAGGTACAGCGACAGCTGGAAGTGTTTTATCCACAAATAATACTAGACCAACAACTACTGAATTAAATGATTTAAAGGCAAGTATTACCAATTTACAAACATCTTACGTTCTTACTACTGGAACATTAGCAGCTGGTACTAGAGGCTCTGGGACATCAATTACGTCTGGTGGTACCAAAACATATAAACTTTATTTATGGATTAATGAAACAGCCGGAAAAGAAGTTATGAAAAAAACCTTTAATGCCAAAATTGCTGTAACTGCCACTAATCCTGATACTGTATATAAAAAATAAAATAGAAAGTAGGGGAGAAAATGAAAAAAGAGTCTAACGATGTTTTATTTAGCAAAAAAACAATTTTAATTATCATTTTAATATTACTAATAGTTATTTCTATTGGTGTAAGTTTTGCCTTTTGGGCAGTAACCGAAACTCAAACAAAAGAAAATGTAATCACTACGGGTTGTATTGGCTTTGAAATAACTGATAAAACCACACCTATCACCCTTAATGAAAGTTATCCAACTTCTGATGATAATGGAAAAATTCAAACACCTTATACTTTTACTTTAAAAAATAATTGTGAAGTAAGCACAGATTTTACTATAAGTTTAGAAAGATTAAGTACATCTAATCTAGCAAATAATTATATTAAAGCCATGTTAAATGAAAAGGGAACTGCAGGGACTCCTAAGTTATTAGAAAATTATTCAAAAGCTGACAAAACATATGCTACAGGCACCAGTGAAGGAAGAGTTTTATTAAGTGGACAATTAGGACCTAAAAGTGAATCAACAGGCACAAAAGAATACGAACTAAGATTATGGATAGATAGTGGAGCTCCAAATAGTAGTCAAGTAATGGAAAAAACATATACTGGAAAAATTGCCGTTAATGGTATAGTTGGTTCTAATAAATCTGCGGCACCTTAAAAATACAAGTGATAATTAGTCACTTTTTTTAATGAATTATTGTTTAAAATATTAGATACAATTATGTTACATTTTGCCAAAAATAATATTGCTTAATACTAATTTGATTGATATAATATAAATTATAGTAGGAGAGTGAGTCAAAGTGAATGATAAACAATATGACAGTTTATTTGGTGATGAAGATACTAAAGAAGTAATTGATTTAACTAAACTTGAAGAAAATGACATTACTAAAAAAACAATGGACCAAAATATGGAAGAAAGTGATTTACAGTTTCAAGAAGAAGTAGAAGCATTAAATATGGGTGATGATACTGTTATAGTAGAAAATAATGAACAAAAAGAAAAGAAACCTAAAGAAAAGAAAAAAGGAAAATTAAAAGAAAAATGGCAAAATTTATCAAAAAGAACTAAAATAATTATCATCGTAAGTAGTGTCATCGTGGTAATATTAATTGGAGTTTTATTATTCTTTTGTTTAAGAAAAAAAGATGAAAAACCAGTTGATAATATTCCTGATGTTATATTAGAAGAAGATAATTATCGTTATGAAAATGGTACTTTATATTTCCTTGATGAAGATGAAAATGATATTGGGTCATATGAATGTGAAAATAAAGATGAAAATACTTGCTATGTGGCTTATTTAAGTAATAATGATGATTTTGATGGCTTAATAAAAATGAATGATGATGAAGAAATAGTAGAAGAACGTAGTAAAATCTATGATAACCGTTATGTTTTTGTCTATGATAATAAAAAAGAAAAAGATGGTAATATAAAATTATATGATATCAAAGAATCATCAGTAGTAAAAGAACTCTTAGAAGTAAAAGCTTATGAAAATCATGATGAATATGTAGTTTTAAAAGATGTTGACAATAAAATGGGTTTAACAGAACTAAGTGAAGATGGAATAAATGAGATTATATCATACCGTTATGATTTTCTAGGAATATTACCAACTGACAAAAAATTAGACCAAATAGTAGCCAAAGAAGATGGTAAATATTATTTAATCAATAAAGATAATGAACGACTTACAACAGGCTTAGATGACAAAATTGTTGGAGCAAACTCTGTAGCTGTTAAAACTAAATCTAATACAAATAACTATTCTGTTTATGACTATCAAGGAAAACTTGTTGATGAAGGAGATTATGCTTACTTACTAGACAATTATGTTGCCTTTGTTAAAGACTTTAAATTATATATAACAGATTATAAAAATCATCCAATGAACTTAGAAGGTATTAATCTAAAGACTGATTACTATAATCCAGTAGCTATTTATAAAAAGAATAAATTAAGCAAAACCAATAAATCCTTTGAAATAGAAATCAATGACCAAACTGCTATTGTAAGAATATATGATGAAGATGAAAATTCTGAAAGCAAAACACTAGATTTAAAAGATGGAATCTTATCTTCTAATTTAGCTTATATAACTTATTTAGATGGTAGATTATATATTTACAAAGATAATGAGAAAAAAGAATTAATCGGAACCTATGTATGTAGTAACAAAAATAGTATCGATAATAATACTAAAGAATTAAATAATTGTAAGATTGCTGAAGAAACATTCCTAGGTGAAACAAGAGGAAATGCTAAAGAGGTAGATAAAACATCATTATTAGGTACAATTCCTATCTTTAATAGTCGTTATGCTTTTATAAAAGATGGAAATGCCATTATTCTATATGATTTAACAGAATCAACATCTAAAGCTTGGTATACTGAGGTTGACACTACAAGCTATACAAATACTAAAGATATAACATTTGTAGATAAAGATAATGTATATTATATTGGTAAATCAGAAAGAAGTGGCAACTATGGATTAGCTAAAATTACTAAATCAAATGTTGAAGTTCAAATACCTTTTGAATATGGAAGCCTAAAAAGAATAGGAGATTACTATTCAGTTAAAAAAGATGATGAATACTTCTTAGTAGATTTAGGTGGTAAAACTCTTACTAATGCGATGAAACACCCAATAGTTGATTATCATCGTAATTATGTTAAAACATTAGGTGATGATGGATACCGTTATAGTAGATTTGATGATAATGAAATAAATGAAAACTTTGAATACATTGAATTATACGATGAATATTATGCAGCTGTATACAAAGACAAAGATAATAAAGACCAAAGAAAATTAAGAGTTTATATGTATGGAGTAGAAGAACCAATAATAGATAATATTGAACTACATTTAAATAATTATAATGGTGAAGGAACTAAAGCCTTTATTGTTGAAATAAATGGTAATAATATGACTATTCAAATTGGTGAAAGTGATAATACATATAATAAAAGTAGTTATAATATAAGTTCTCTAAAAAATGAAGCATTTAAATGTAAAAAAGTTGGAGATAAATATTATAATGATAAAGGTCTTGAAGTAAATGAAGAAGAATATAAGAAGACTTGCGTTAAAGATAGTGATAAAGTAGAAGAAAATACTGAAAATAATAATTGACAGTAAAAAAAAGATAAGTTAAAATATTATGGAAATAAACGAAGAACTTGAGGAGTACAAATGGATTTTAAATAGAGATTTTGTGGTTGGTGGAAACAAAAAAAAGAAGTTTGGAAGGTTGCAAGGGAGTTTAATCGGATAATATCCGTTATCAAAAAAAGTTAAATTAAGGATGGTACCGTCTAAAATAGACTCCTTTGGTTCCATCCTTTTTATTTAGGAAAGAAGGATTAAAATGTTAGATAAAAAATATAATCACTTAAAAACAGAAGAAAATCATTATGAAAATTGGTTAAAAAAAGGTTATTTTGAATGTGGAAAAAAAGATGCTAAACCTTTTTCTATTGTTATCCCACCACCAAATGTTACAGGAAAACTTCACTTAGGCCATGCCCTAGATACTGCCTTACAAGATGTCATAATTCGTTTTAAAAGAATGCAAGGATATGATACTTTGTGGCTTCCCGGTACCGACCATGCAGCTATTGCAACCGAAATTAAAGTAACGGAAAAACTAAAAAAAGAAGGACTATCTAAAAGAGAGTTAGGAAGAGAAAAATTTTTAGAAAAAGCTTGGGAATGGAAAGAAGAATATGCCCAAAATATTCATAATCAATGGGCTAAATTAGGCTTAAGTCTTGATTATACTAAGGAAAGATTTACCTTAGATGATGAAATGGCTTTCGCGGTTAAAACAGTTTTTGTAAAATTGTATGAAGATGGCTTAATATATCAAGGTGAAAAGATAATAAATTGGGACCCAGCCTCTGAGACTGCATTATCAACTGAAGAAGTAATTTATAAAGATGTTCCAGGTTATTTTTATCATATAAAATATCCAATTGTTGGAGAAGATAAATATTTAGATGTTGCAACTACAAGACCCGAAACCATGTTTGGTGATACGGCTCTTGCTGTTAATCCTAAAGACAAAAGATATGCTAATTTAATTGGAAAAAAAGCTATTTTACCAGTAGTTAATCGCGAAATTCCAATAATTGGCGATATTCATGCTGACCCCAAAAAAGGAACAGGAGTTGTTAAAATAACCCCAGCACATGACCCTAATGACTTTGAAGTTGGTCAAAGACATAACTTAGAAAATATTGTTGTAATAAATAAAAATGGTACAATGAATGAGTTAGCTTTAAAATATGCCGGATTAGACCGATTTGAATGTCGTGAAAAACTAGTTGCTGATTTAGAAAAAGAAGGCTATCTTTTACAAAAAGAAGCCATCGTACATAGTGTAGGGCATTCTGAAAGAACCGGTGTAATGATTGAACCATATTTGTCTAAACAATGGTTTGTTAAAATGCGACCTTTAGCTGATAGAGTCTTAAAAAATCAAAAAGATAAAGAGAATAAAGTTAATTTTGTTCCAGCAAGATATGAAAAAATTATGAATCACTGGATGGAAATAACTTATGATTGGTGTATATCAAGACAATTATGGTGGGGGCATAGAATTCCTGTTTGGTATAAAGATGAAGAAATATATGTGGGAATTAATCCCAAAGAAGAAGCAGGTTGGGTTCAAGATGAAGATGTTTTAGATACTTGGTTTTCCAGTGCTTTATGGCCTTTTGCAACCCTAGGCTGGCCATTAAAAACAGAACTATTAAACAAATATTTTCCTAATGACGTTTTAGTAACCGGCTATGATATTATTCCTTTTTGGGTTAATAGAATGACTTTTCAAAGCCTATATTTTACTGAAAAAAGACCATTTAAATACTGTTTAATTCACGGTTTGATAAGAGACAAAGAGGGAAGAAAATTTAGTAAAAGCTTAGGTAATGGAGTAGACCCAATGGACGTTATTGAAAAATATGGTGCTGATGCTTTAAGATGGTATCTAACAACTTCAACAACCCTTGGAACTGATATTCGTTATGACGAAGAAAAAGTCGCATCAACTTGGAATTTTATCAATAAAATATGGAATGCTAGTAGATTTGTTTTATTAAACTTAGAAAATGAAAAAGAAGCTAGTGAATTACAAGATGAAGATAAATGGATTTTAACTAAATATGAAAAAACAATTCATGATGTTACAAAATTTATGGAAAAATTTGAATTCCAAAATGTTGGTTCAATTCTTTATCAATTTATTTGGGAAGATTTTTGCGATTCATACATTGAAATGGCTAAATTTAATCTTGATAAAGAAAGCACTTTAAATACTCTAAAAGAAGTTCTAACGGGAATATTAAAAATGCTTCATCCTTTCATGCCTTTTGTAACTGAATCGATTTATCAAGAATTATATGGTAAAGAAACTAGTATTATGATAAGTGAGTATCCAGTATATGACAAAAAGAAAATTTATCAAAAAGAATTAGAAAATATTGAAGATTTAAGAAAATTTATAACTAAAATACGTACTTTAAAACAAGAAAAGCAAATAGGAAAAGATTATAAAATATCTCTAAATGCTCCTCATAAAGAATTAATAGAAAATATTCTAAAATGTCAAGAACAGTTAGTTGATGACTTAAATACTGGAGAAAAAATTACCATAAATGATTACCAAGCAATAATTTATTATGAAAAGAAAATAACCGAAGAAGATAAGCTAAAATTAGAAAAAGAACAAATAGAATTAAAAAATAGTATTTTAAAAAGAGAAAAATTGTTAGCTAACGAAAATTTTGTTGCTAAAGCCCCTAAAGAATTAGTTGAACAAGAACAAAAAAAATTAGCTTCTGAAAAGAAACGTTTAGAAGAAATATGTAAGTCTAATTAGACACCAATTTGACATTTTCTCTAAAATATGCTATAATTTACTCGTAATAGGAAGAGTATAGCATCAAAAAAATTTTGACATTTAGTAAAATAAGTGCTATAATCTCAATTACACAGGGTTTTAGGGGGTAAGTTATTATGAAAGGTTATGTTTTAGACTATGTGAATGAAAATGAATTTAGAAAATTAGAAAGAGCTTTAAAGAAGTATAATATGTTAGCTTTTAAAAAATTAAATTTTGATTATTATCCATCATTAAGAAATGGTAATTTCTTAGGAGAATTAGTAAGTCAAAATAAAAAAGCTCATACAAAAACATATGAATTAAAGCTTCCAAGTGATGCAATGTTTGCTCAAGTTCATGGATGTGTTAAATTAATTTATACTGTATATGAAAAAGAAGAAACTGTTATGCTAAGTGAGATTACACCAAAAGATATTTTATTAGAAGGACACAAATCTGAACTTACAACATATAAAGGCATCATGATTAGTAAATCTAATGCTTCTAAAGATATATTCAAAATAGATTTATTAAATATGTTACAAGATAAATAATATCTTGTATTTTTTTATCTTTTTAAACATAATATTAAAAAGATATGAAAGAAATAGAGGAGCAATTAAATGAATTAAGAATAGAAGATTATATATGGATAATATTTATCTTCATTTCAATTGTTGCGATTGTTTCTGATTACTTTGAAAGAAAATGGCTATTAAATAAAAATAGAAAAGATTATCAAACTTTTAAAACAATTAATATTGTATTACTAACAATATCATTCTTTGTATATTTATATTTTGTTTTATTAAGTTATAAAAAATATAAACAAAATTATGGTAAAAAAAGTGTTAGAGAAATGTTTTTTACTAGATTAGATTTATTAGCCTCAGCTTTATTTTTAATTGGTGGATTATTAAATATATTTATTGAATCAAATAGTGATGTAGGAGATAATAACGTCTTTTTATAAATTTAGTTCTATTTTAAATTAATAATCTTTAATAAAAGTTTCATTTTTAAATATCTTTTTGTTTGACGTTCAAAAAATCTAGTATTGTTTTCAAAAATCTTTGTATTACATTATGAAATGTAAATGTCAATATAAAAATGCACAAAAAGGGGAAAATAATTATGTACAAAAAAGGGAATATCCTTAATATATAAT
>CANRKL010000016.1 GCA_947631205.1 uncultured Bacilli bacterium
ATTTATATCAAGATTTTCATCTTAATATCTTTTTCAACTAGTGTTATTAATTTTCCATAAAACTTTTCACACTATCAATTCATAAATTTGGCGTCTAAATAATAAATAGGACGTCCCTCTTCATAATATTTCTTTTCAAAATCTGTCATTATATTATTAATATGATTTTCATCATGATGTAAATCAAGACTTACTCTATCAAAAATATACCAATATTTAGATAAAGATTCTAAGGAATACGCGAATAATCCTTTATTATCAGTTTTCAAAATAATATGTTTATTCTTTTTAAATACTTTATCATAGAGTTTTAAATAACTTTCATGGGTAAATCTTTTTTTCTCATCAATTCTCTTAGGCCATGGTTCAGAGAAAGTTAAATAAATAGTATCTATTTCTTTCCCAAAAAATTTATCAATATCTCTAGCATCAGCATTAATTAATTTTAAATTGGGTAAATTATGATTAGCTAGTTTATTTACAGCACTAACCATTTGTGAGTCAACTAATTCTAGTCCAATAAAATTAATATTTGGATAAGCTTCGGCCATTTTTATAATAAATTCTCCTCTTCCCATTCCCAGTTCTAAATGAATAGGATTATTATTTGAAAAAACTTCCCTCCATTTATTTTTATAAATAGATGGATTATTAACTAAATAGGCTGATTTATTAATAATTGTATTAGCTCCTTTAATCACGTTATAACGCACTTTAATCACTTCCTAATACAATTATAGCACGTTATAGGATAAAAAGCTTTATTTTTAAATTTTTCCCTCTTTAATCAATTTACTCCATCTATCATGAACATATGAATTACCTCCCAGTACTTTATATCGGTCATAAAGTTCGTAAGCGTTTTGTTTTTGAATAGGTGTTTTCGTAACCCCATTTTCAATATCATTAATAAAATTAACTAATATTATTTTAATAAGTTCTAATTCAATATTATTTCTTCCTTCACTAGAAATATTTTGTAATTTATCTATTTTTTCATCAATAGGCTTTAATATTTTGGCAATAAAAGATTTTAAAAAGGCAATTATAGTCGTAATTCCTCCAATAAAAACAGTTATAAAGGTAATAAATCCCATAATTTGACCCATCGTTAAATTTTCCATAAACTTCCTTCTTTCAAAAATAGTTTATGCTCACAAAAAAAAGTGAATAATTATATACTCACTATTTTCTGTTCTTTTTATTAGTTATTTCTTTATCTTTCTTTTCATTTGTTTCTTTAGATTTTATAATTTCAGTAATTTCTTCTTTTAACTTATTATCTTTATAATTAACGAATGCCATTATAGCTCCAGTTGAAATGCAAAGAAATATAAAATTCCAAACAACAACTACTCCAGAAGAAGTACCCTCACTTTTTTTATCATCTTTGTTCATTTCTTCAAAAACATCATATTTATCTTCACTATTGTATAAGTCCATAATAGCACTTTCAATATCTTCATCATAAGCAGAAGAATAACCAGAGAATGTCTTATCACCAATAACAATATAAGGAACTCCTGTTACTTCTTCACCTAAAAATGAAGCTACCTTTTTCATTAATGCTGAATTATCTGAATCATTCCATACTTCATAAGATACAACTTTAAAGTATTTACCATAATCATCAACTATTCCATTTAAATAAGTTAAAAATGAACGACAATAGCCACAACCTTTTCCTCTAAATAAGTAAATTGTAGCTTGATTTTCATTTTCGCTGTAATCGCTAAAATCTTGGTCGATTTCCTCTTCTTTTAAGGCTTCAACTAGATTAAGTGACTTATAATCATCACCAGCTCCATCACCTGCTTTAGCTAAAACGCTAAAAGGAAAAAACATAAAACATAAAATTAATAATAAAACAAATTTCTTCTTCATAAAAATTCCTCTTTTCATAACCTGTATTGTATCAAACTTCGACAATATTTGCAAATTTTTGAGGCAAAATTTCACATAAATTTCACGATTTTAATGTATGAGGATTTTCTTTTGTTCCCTCACCGACTACAATCTGCGTATCACTCCTTAGATAAGCGACAGGGCGAACGGCACGAGCACTGCTGGCAGTGCTGCTGTACACGTACCCGCTAGAATACACACCGAACACATGGTTAGCATTCAACGAATTAGGGACAGGTGTTATGGTCCATTGATAATTACTACTATCATATAACCAATCGTTCCCTTTACAATCTGGACTACTTTCATCCCACTTATACATTGTTTTTGCTAAACATTCATTTCTTACACTTCCACCTACTGCGTATCCATAGTCAGATGGGTACATGAGACCTATAAATCCATCCCAGGTTGTTGTTCTTGGAACGCCATCATTGCAAGAGTTTCCACTACTGCAAAATTTTTTCCCGTGATTATCGCTTCTCTCTCCTTGATACATATAACTTGCTGTTATTTTACTATTATCATAAACTTCTCCAAATGTTCCTGTATTCCATCTTACTTTTGCTAATTTGTTTCTTACTTCCTTAGTTAGTCCTATACTACTAAAATCACAAGCTGTCTGTTTATCGCTAGAACTACTGTAGCATTGCTCGCTGGTCTTGCTCCAATATGCTCCAGAATTTAATGTAGTCATTAGGTCAGCTTGGCTCCACTCATTTACTCCATATCCAGCGTTTACTCCACTTGCTGATGAGTCCCAGCTCCATTTTCCTATGCTATCCGCTCTTATTATTTTTATTAAACTTTGTCCTGTACTTTCACTATCATCTTCATTAATAACTGTCATATTATTCATGACTCCTATTATTCGCCATAATATTGGATTACCACTTGTTTCTTTATCTCCTATGTCAATGTAATTATTTGGACTGGCTCCGATATATCTTAAATTTTGCTCACTTGTATCGTCATAGGCTAAGGTTGTTGTATCTTCTTCTGCTAAATTTTCTATATACTCTTTTAGATTATACATTTTAGAAAAATATAATGTACATTTTGTTTTGGTTTCACTTAAATTTACTACTAAAGGTGCCCACTTGTTGCTATTCCATTCCACACTAGCTCCTTTGGTACATTCAGCTTTCTCAAATCCAAGTCCCTCTGGATTATCTTTTTGGGGCATAGTGCTTAACTGTTCATCGCCTTTATAAAAGGCAAAAAATACATCGCCACTACCTTCATACTGTACTGTCCCTTCCATCACTTTGAAACTCACACTTTCTTGGTAGTTAGCATAACTTTTATTTATTAAATACCCCCCCCCCAGCACACATTACGCCTAGGGCTACCGCAAAAGTCATAAGTCTCTTTTTATTATTTTTTTCTTTAAATTTGTCTATTCTCATGACTTTCCTCTCTTTCTATTATCTTAATTTTATCATACTACTCTTTTATTTTAAAGAACTTTTTTTCAAAAAAAAGAAGTGACTACGCACTTACTTTTATCCTAATAGTTTATCTAAATCAACATCACGGTCGTGTTCAATTTGTTCCCATTTTTCTGTTTTCTTAAATAAACAAATAATATTTATTGGTATCCATGTAGCAATGAATAATGAGAAGAATATAATTCCTGATATAACGTTTTTAGGATTTTTGTGATTATATTTAACAACAAAGACATTCATCGCAACATTAATTATGTAGAAAGCAAAGAAGAATAATAATCCTGAAGCAAATAGGTATGAGAAGAAGTCAAATAATTCTACTCCACATATGCTAAATATTGCTAAGACAATTGCTAAGAAGAATCCTAAAATAACCATAAATGGCGCTAAGTACATCATAAACATATCAAAGCAAGCAATTCTTCCTGTTTTAAAAAATGTCTTTAATAAATTTAATCCGTATATTTTAAAACAATCATAACATCCTGTTGTCCAACGTTTTCTTTGTTTCCAACTCTGCCAGAAACTTTGTGGGTGTTCATCATAGGTAATTGCGTCTTCAACAAAAGCTACTTGAATACCTCTTAGGGCACATTGACCAGTAAATTCTGAGTCTTCGGTAATAGTTCTTGTATGAAAGCCGTTTGCTATTACTTCTTTTTTAATCATAAATCCTGTCCCATTAATGGCAGCTGAACCTGAATAATTCATTCTGGCACGGTTAAAGAAAAAGTTTTGAATAAAGTAAAATAATGTATATGAACCAGTTAACCAGTTATCACTCATGTTCTTTGCATCACGGAAAGCTTGCCCTACTTCAACCCCTTCACATAAAGCATCATTCATTCTAGCTAAGAAATCTGGGTGAACTAAATTGTCGGCATCAAAGATAACAAAAGCATCTAAATCATCACGTTTTACTAATTTTTTAAAGGTATACTCTAAGGCGTCACCTTTTTGTTTAACAGGTACTTTACACTCGATAATAGTTGCTCCTTCTTTTCTAGCTACTTCTTCTGTTTTATCTGTACAGTTATTAGGAACAACAAATATTTCATATAATTTACTTGGATATCTTTGCTTTTTTAAACTTCTAATTAAAGCTGGAATAACTTTTTCCTCATTACGTCCTGCAATCACAATACCAAATTTATATTTAGGTTTATGTCTTCCAAACATACTTTTATGATAATTTTTAAAACCAAATAAGCCAGTTATTGCAAAATACATACCATATATAAATGTTAATGCAAATAAAATATAATATAAAATAACCATAATGTTATCCTCCTATTCTTTCTAATATTTCTTGTTTAGTAATTCCTAAATCAACTAATCTTTTAACCTCTATATCAATATTATTATAACATGAATTAATACTTTCTTGTAAAAAATTATCAATCTTATTGGAAATAAAGGTTCCTTTTGTGGAATAACTTTTTATAATATTTTCTTTTTCTAAAATATTATAAGACTTTTTAACCGTATTAGGATTAACTCCTAAGGTGCTAGCAAGTTCTCTAATACTTGGTATTTGTTCTTGTGGTTTTAAGCTTCCTTTTATAATATTTCGTTTTATTTCGTTAATTATTTGTTCATATATTGGCTTTTCACTTTGATAATCAAGTTCAATCATAACTAACCCCTTTCTAAATGTAGTACTTGTAATAGTACAAGTAAATTATACTACTTTTTTTAAAAAAATGCAAATTTTCATTCATTTGGCACTAGTAAAGTGGTTAAAAGACCTACTAAAAAGAAAAAACAAGCATCAATTATAGAGAAAAAATGAAATGTCCAAGGTATTTGCATAAATAGTAAAGATATTGAATAAATAATAAAAATTAAAATAATATTCCAAGTTATTTTAGGGTGTTTTTTAAATAAGTAATTTAAAAGATTAATTAAAATTAATAAGGCTATAATAAATCCTAATGAAAAAGCAATTAAGGATACTATATCATTAAAGGGATTAGAAAATAAGTTTAGTATAAATGTATAACTTCCAAGCATTAAAAAGATAGCTGTTCCACTTAATCCAGGAATAATCATAGAAATAGCATCAATCATTCCTAATATAAATACCCATATGTATGATTTATTAGATGTTATTATAAATTCATTTAAGCTAACTTTAGAAGTTAAAATAATTAGTATAGAAGTAATAATTAAAATATATATGTAATTAAATTTTTTTAAATGGATTTTTTCTTTTAAAAGGCTAGGAATTGTTCCTATTAATAATCCTAAAAATAGGCTAGTTGTACTCATCTTATGATATGTATAAAAAAATAAAATTATTTTACTAAAAAGAATAATTGATAAGGCTATGCCTAAAAAAATAGGAAATAAATATTGAAAACTTTCTTTAGGTTGATGGATAAATTTAACTATCTTTTCTAAACATTTTTCATAAATCCCTAAACTTATAGCTAATACAGAACCAGAAACTCCTGGAATAATTTTTCCTAATCCGACAATAAAGCCTTTTAAAAAAAGAATAAAACTTTGCAAGGTTATCACCTATTAAAATTTTATTCTTTTCAATTATTTTTCATTCTTTTTATTTTTTACATCAGGTTTTGGTAAGGCTTCTTTCCTAGATAAGTTTAATCTTCCACGATTGTCATAACCTAATGATTTAACTAATATTTTATCTCCTACTTTTACAACATCACTTGGTTTATTTACTCTTTCATGGGCAAGTTGTGAGACATGAACTAATCCTTCACAACCTGGCCATAATGAGACAAAGCAACCAAAATCTTCTACTTTAACAACTGTTCCTTGATATATTTCATTTGGCTCTATTTCTCTTACAACATCTAATATCATTTTTTTAGTTGTTTCTATTATTTCTTCGTTAGTATGATAGATAATTACTCTTCCATCATCTTCTAAATCAACTTTAACAGCATCTTTATCGTTTACAGTTTTAACATGACTAGCATCAAGAATTATTTTGGTAATCATCTCTCCACCACGACCAATTACATCTTTAATTTTATCTGGATTAATAGTAAATGTCGCTATTTTAGGAGCATATTTGCTTAATTCAGTTCGTGGCTTACTTATACAATCTTCCATAACGTCAAGAATTTGATAACGAGCTTTTTTGGCTTGCGCTAAAGCTTCTTTTAAAATAGCTTTAGTTACTCCTTTAATTTTAATATCCATTTGCAAAGCAGTGATTCCTTTTCTTGTTCCAGCCACTTTAAAATCCATATCTCCCATGTGGTCTTCTAAGCCTTGAATATCGGTTAATATTGTATATTTTTTGCCATCATCGCTAGTAATTAATCCCATAGCAATTCCAGCAACGGGAGACTTTATTGGAACACCAGCAGCCATTAAAGATAGGCATCCTGCACATATAGTTGCTTGACTAGAAGAACCATTACTTTCTAATATTTCAGATACAACTCTTATAGTATATGGAAATTCTTCTTCACTAGGTATTACGTATGATAAAGCTCTTTCACCTAAAGCTCCATGTCCTATTTCTCTTCTTCCTGGAGAACCATATCTTCCTATTTCCCCTACTGAGAAAGCTGGAAAATTATAATGTAACATAAATCTTTTGCTATCTTCGATACCTAAGCCATCTAATATTTGATGCTCACCAATTGCCCCAAGAGTAGTTGTAGCAAGACTTTGAGTTTGACCTCTTGTAAATAAAGCAGAGCCATGAGTTCTTGGTAATAAATCAATTTGAGCATCTAGTGGTCTTATTTCATCAGTTTTTCTTCCATCCGGTCTAATTTTTTTATCAGTTATTAAGTGTCTTACTTCACTACCTTCTAAAGTATCAACTACTTTTTTGACTTGTTTTAAAATATTTTCTAAGTCTTCTTTTTCTTGATACTTTTCTTCAAAATAAGCTAGGGTATTATTTTTTACTTCTTCAACAGCTTCGGCACTAGCTAATTTATCTTTAACTTGAATTGCTTCAAGCATTTTTTTACCAACAAAATCTAGGACTTCTTTTTCTAAGTCTTCATCTATTGTTGCCTTTTCTAACTCTATTTTTTCTTCACCTATTTCATCAATGATTGATTGCTCAAAAGCACACAATTCTTTAATTACTTCATGACCAAATAGCATAGCATCAAGCATTTTTCCCTCAGATAATTCACTAGCTCCTGCTTCTACCATACAAATGGCATCTTTAGTTCCAGCAACTGTTAAATTTAGTTCACTTTTTTCTAGTTCTTCGGCACTGGGATTAATAATAAATTTACTTCCAATTTTACCAACTACAACACCTGCGACTGGACCATCAAATGGTATTTTAGAGATGCCTAAAGCTAGTGATGATGCAAACAAGGCTGTCATAATTGGTGAATTATCAACATCTACTGATAGAACGGTATTTACTACTTGTATTTCATTTCTAAGTCGCTCATCAAACATGGGTCTTAAAGGTCTATCAATAATTCTTGCTGCTAAAGTAGCTTCATCTGTTGGTCTTCCTTCTCTTTTAATAAATCCACCAGGTATTTTTCCTACTGAATATAATTTTTCTTGATATAAAACTTGTAGTGGAAAAAAATCTTGAACAATTGGAGTTTTACCCATAACAACTGTTGTTAGAATAACTGTTTCTCCATATCTTACTAATACGGCACTATCAGCTTGTTTAGCTACCTCTCCTATTTCAACAATTAAATCTTTTCCTAATAAATCATATTTATAAACTTTTTTCATTTCCTACCTCCATTTTCCTAATAAAAAAGACACTAAAAAGTTGAGTGCCTATTTTCTTAAATTTAATTTTTTAATAATCTCACGATATGCTACAACGTCGTTATCTTTTAAATAAGTTAAAAGTTTTCTACGACGACCAACCATTTTTTGAAGTCCACGTTTTGAATGAAAATCATGAATATGAACTTTTAAATGTTCAGTTAAATTATTAATTTCTTCAGTTAAAAGTGCAATTTGTACTTCACTAGAACCAACATCGTTTTTGGATTTTTGAAAATTTTTAATAATTTCTTCTTTTCTTTCTTTGGTAATAGCCATATAATATTCCTCCTTTTTTTATTAATCGGTTTTACTAAAGTAATATGAAAGAGGTCCATTAAAACCTAAGTAAAACTTCATTACATGGATAGTATAGTATATTTGGGTGGAAAATGCAAATTTTTTTTGAAAGTTAAGTTAGATAAAACTAAATTAATTATTAAATTTATGTCTTACAAATCATGTTTTTCTTTTAACCAATCTTTTTCTTCTTCAGATAAGGTAGTAGATTTAGATATTTCTTCTCCTATTTGTTTTTTTAACTCTTTTTTTCTTTCTTCTACAAATGTAGTTATATCACTTTTATCTAACTCTTTTATTTTTTCTTTGCTTTGACCAGTAAATGAGATTATTTCACTTTCTTCTAACTCTTTTATTTTTTCTTTGCTTTGACCAGTAAATGAGATTATTTCACTTTCTTCTAACTCTTTTATTTCTTTTTCACTTAAACCTGTTACTTTTTGAATAAATGAAATATCAGCCTTTTCTTCTAACATTTTTTTGGCTAGTTCTTTGGTATTTTGCTGGACACCAATTTCTACACCCATATCAATTCCCTTTTCTAATCCACAATCAATTCCTTTTTCAACTCCAAAATTAAATCCATCAACTTGACCATTATAATAAGAACATTCTTCATCTAATTTTTTCTTATCATAATACATTAATAAATCAAAATCTTTGACTATTTCTTCTGCTTCTTTGATTACTTTACTCATTAGTTCATCACCCTTATATATTTCTTTTAACTCATCTAGGTCATTACATAAATCTTTTACAAATCATGTTTTTCTTTTAACCAATCTTTCTCTTCAGAAGATAAGGTAGTAGATTTAGTTATTTCTTCTCCTATTTGTTTTTTTAACTCTTTTTTTCTTTCTTCTACAAATGTAGTTATATCACTTTTATCTAATTCTTTTATTTCTTCTTCACTTAAACCTGTGACTTTTTGAATAGTTTTTATATCAATTTTTTCTTCTAACATTTTTTTGGCTAACTCTTTAGTTTTTTGTTGTTCACCAATTTCTACACCCTTATCAATTCCATCAACTTGACCATTATAATAGGAACATTCTTCATCTAATTTTTTCTTATCATAATACATTAATAAATCAAAATCTTTGACTATTTCTTCTGCTTCTTTGATTACTTTACTCATTAGTTCATCACCCTTATATATTTCTTTTAACTCATCTAGGTCATTACACACAAACATGTATAATATTTTCTCTAAACAACTTTTGTTATCTTTATCATAACCTATTTTTCTTAAATAGTCCAGATTTATATCTATATAATATATTCCAACATTTCTTGATAATCCACTTTTTCTTTCCCTCATTTCACTTATATATACAAATCTATTTAATTTAAAATAATCAAAATTATTGACATTAATAGAGTATACTTTCTTTAGTTTTTTATAATCTTCTTTATGATTTATTTGTCTTAGATAAAACTGGCATACATAACTCATGCTTTTCTCAGTTAGTCCTCTATAAGGAGTATAATTAAACTCAAAAGAAAATATTCCTTCTTGGTTTTCAAAAGCTACATCTGCTTCACTATTTATAATATTTTTATTTACGCCAATATCTGGGTGAATGAGTTCAAAGTCTCTTTTTAAATTTTCTAGGGATATTCCTGTTATCAAACTTGTTATCGTAAGCATTAGTTCATTTCCAACTTTACTACTTGTAAATAATTTTTTTACTACTTTATCATTTAACAAATATTCATTTTTTTCATTTTCATTAATCATATAAAATACACCTCTTTTTTTTATAGCTCTTTATTTTAATTTTAGTTTTGATATTAGACAAGAGGTATATTTTAGCTTATTTTGTCGAATTAAAAAAAGTGAATTTTCTTCACCTATTTACTTCATTAAACAAGTCATTAGCTTCTTTAAAATTTGCTATTTGCCAAAAATTAGCTAAGTATTCATCTTTATTATTTTGATAATTTAAATAATAAGCGTGTTCCCACATATCCAGACAAAACAAAGGAGTTTGACCATTTAAAAGAGGATTATCTTGATTAGCCATTTTTACAATATCTAATTCTTTATCTTCATTTTTTACTAAAAAAACATAACCAGAACCTTTTAGACTTTTAGCTATTTCATTAAATTTATTTTGAAAATTAGATAAACTTTCATATTTATTGTTAATTGCTTCTAATAGCAAATCTTTAGGTAATTCTTTTTGATAAGGATTTATTGATTGCCAATATAATTCATGATTTACTACTCCTCCTAAATTAAATAAAATATCACTTTGGTCTTCAATGTTAAAATAAGATAAATTATTATATAGGTCTAATAAAGGCATAGAAAAGTTATAATTATTTTTAATTAATAAGTTATTCAAATTATTTAAATAATTTACTTGATGTTTTTTATAATGGGTAGCAATGGTTTTAGTACTTAAAAATGGTTCTAAATCTTGATAAGCAAAAGGAAGTTTTTTTATATTATACAAATTTTATCACCCTAATAAAGTATATTAATTAAAAAATATTTTTAGAACTTATTTTGTTCTAGTTCTTTTTAAATTAGTATATGTAATATCTAAAGCTTTATCTAAAGTATCAAGGTCAAAATTAAAATCATGATAACCATTCTGACACATTTCTATGTAGGTTGTAGATGGTATATGATAATTATATTTTTCATTCATAATATAAATTAATCCTTCTTTATTTTCTCCATTAACAGTTATTGGAAGGTATTTTTTATAGTATAAATCTGGGAATCCTTCATAGTAATCTAGATTCCATATATCAAATAAAGATACTTCATACAATCCTAAAGGAACCATGTCTCCTAAACTTTTTTCAATAGTCAAATAAGCATATAAATCTTTTTTCCCTTTATAAACTAAGCGATAATCTAATAATTTAAGACTTCCTATAACTTTTGCACTAGAGCAATGATTAATCATTTGTTCTAAATTTAAGTTACTTCCATAAGCTAAATAATATTTTTTTAACATTGTTAATCACCCTTGATATATTATATCTTCATGTTTAAAAAATCTTCACATCAAAAGTGAAGTTTTTTCAAAATAAATTAAGTTTAATTTAATTTTACGACTTTTGATTTTTTGGATTTGCACTAACTATTATTTTGGAATTAAATACTTGATTTGCTATACTAACAGTAGCTGAATCCGTTATCCATAACCGCAATTCATATGATTTTGAAGAACTAGCAGCTAATTCTTGACCAGATAATAATTTCCAATCACCTTTGCATGATGTATTAAAACAAGGACTTGATGAAGTATAACTAGAAAGCAATTTAGCAGTTAAATTTGTAGTTGCAACAGTTTGTTCATTTAATAAAGCTTTAACATTTTGAGCAGCTAAAGATGATGTACTTAAGCTTTCTAAAATCACATCATAAGTTGCAGGAAATTTACATTTATTACTTACTGTAAATTTATACGGAGTTAATTTTTTCCCTTCAGTATCAGAAATGGGATATGCTTCTGTTAAGGATATTTGATTTAATTCACTTTCAATTTTAACATCAACACAGCCTACAGTAATGGCATTTTGAGTTGTTTGGGAAGCATTAGATGTCCAAACAGCATAAGTTATTGCTATTGTTGTAATTATTAATGCACTAATACTAAGTATTCCTGTTATTAAATTTCTAGTAAAATTACCCCCCCCCTGTTAAAATTTTTGTATTCGGTTTCCATAGTATTCTTTCCTCCATATCTTATAAAAATAATATCATTATTCTTCATTTTAAGTCAATTAAAAAATTGCTTATTATAACACCCTGTTATAAAATAGTGTAAAATAATATTTTAAATAGATTATCAGATTACCATGATTTTTTTCACTATTTTCTTTTATTTGTATGTTATTTTTTAAATAAACAACAGGATAAGTGACATTGGAGCTAAATTAAAAGTGCAATAATTAATTACAAAAAATGTAGTAAAATATTATACTTCTTTTTATTATGGTTGAAGTAAATGAAAAATCTTTTAAAATTAATCATAACCTAAATGGATTAAAAAAATAAAAAATGTTTCAGAAAATGATTCAAAAATTATAAAGAAAGAAACAAGAACACATTTCTATTGCTGGGGTATTTGTTAAATAAAGGTCATTTGTTATTTCACTTAAGTTACTCTTATACTAAATAGTATTTTTTTAACATATTATTTCCTAAATTTTGTAGAATTTTATTTTTGATTTGTTGGAGTCGCTCTAACTACTATTTTGGAATTAAATATTCGATTTGCTATACTAGTATCAGCATCTTCTGTTATCCATAGCCTTAAATCATATGCTTTTGTACCCTTGGCACCCAAAACTTGTTTTTCTAGTAATTTCCAACCACCTTTGCATGATGTATTAAAACAAGGACTCGATGTAGTGTATCCAGAAAGCAATTTAGCAGTTAAATTTGTAGTTGCAACAGTTTGTTCATTTAATAAGGCTTTAACATATTTACCATCTAAAGTTGATTCATTTAGGCTTTCTAAAGTAACATCATAAGTTGCACTAAAATTACAATTATTACTTACAGTAAACTTATAAGGTGTTAAAGTTTTTCCTGTATTATCAGAAATGGGATATGCTTCACCAATTGATATATTTCCACTTTCATTAGTTAAGGTTACATTAACACAGCCTACAGTAATGGCATTTTGAGTTGTTTGGGAAGCATTAGATGTCCAAACAGCATACGTTATTGCTATTGTTGTAATTATTAATGCACTAACACTAAGTATTCCTGTTATTAAATTTCTAGTAAAATTACCCCCCCCCCCGTTAAAATTTTTATATTCGGTTTCCATAAATATTTATTCCTCCATATCATAATAGAAATATATCATTTTTCTTTGTCATAAGTCAATTAAAAAATTGCTTAGGGGTGTAAAAAAAAATCCGGAGTAAAATAGTAGTTATTGACTCAAATAGTCGACTACTATTTTTTCTATTTCACCTCAATGTCCACTTTCTTGACAACACCTTAAAGTTATTAAATAATTGACACCATCAACACTCCATCTCATTCCGGCTTGTTTTAATCTTTGCTGTACTATTACTTTATTAGAACTTTCTATAGCTCCACTTCCTACAAACCATCCCTTATGTTCATATGTTGAATAATCTATTTTATCTTTATTATTTTTTAAATAAATTGGTAAATTACATACTGTTGATGGTACTTTTATATCTTTATATTTCTTTAATTCTTTTTCAATTAATTTATATTCTTTAGAATAGCAATATCCTATAATTTTATCTTTAAATCTTTCTACTTTTTTCATTTCTTCATAAAGATATACTTACCATAATCATATATATTTTCTATTAAATGAAACTTATCTAATATTTGAATTGCTTCAGGAAATAATTCACTTATCATATTTCTAAGCCATGTTGCTCCATCTGATATAAATACAATATTTTCATATTTCCAATATTCAAGTTCTACTGCTTTTGCAAATATTAATATTCTAAAAGTTTCAACACTTCCAACATAAGCAACATATTCTTTATGATTTATTTGATTAGTCTTATTTTTTCTTTTATATAAATCGCTTTCTGAAAATAAAATTCCTAATTTATTTTCTCTCCATGTAGAACCATTCTCATCTTCTATTCTAGTATTAACTGCAGCTCTCGATTATTCCATATAGTTATAATCAAAAACTATTTGTCCTATAAATTTAGTAATATTCATCACTGTAACATAAGATATATCTATATTATAAACTCTCTTAATTATTTCTTTTGCTCTTTTAAATGATTGTTGATTTTGACCCAAAAATGCTATCTCTATCATTGCTCTTATTGATACTTTAAATGGTAACTTATCTATTCCTAAATATTCATCTAAAGGTATTATCAATTTACTTTTTAAATTGTAATCTTTTAAATTTATATCTCCAACAATTTGTAATACTGTTCTTCGTATCTTTATTTTACCTGTTATTAAAACTAACGTTAATGTTTCGGTGCCTTTATTCTTAATCTTAATTCCTTTATCATACCAGTAATCTTTTTTTTACTAATTAAATCTTTTTCATCTATTGTTTTTAATAATAATTCTTCTGTATGTCTAATTAATTCCTCTTTGTAATTTTCTAAATCTTCTAACATTATATCTTCTATTGTGCTTATATTTAATTTTCCTTCGTTAACATATGTTGTAAATTTATTTTCTATATTACTTTTTTTCATACTTTAGACACTCCCTATCTTAAGTATAATTTTATCATATATTTTGAATTTTACCCCGGAAAATTTTTTACACCCATTGTATATTATAATGTCCTAATATAAAGAAGTGTAAAATAGCAGATTTATTTGGCAAAAAATATACAAAATATTCTTGAAATATAATAAAACTCCATTAGATTGTATAATCTAATAAGTCTTTAAAAATACTCTTTAAAAATACTCTTTAAAAATACTCTTTGAAAATTTCTTTTAAAATATTTATAAAATTACACACTAGACTTGACAAGCTTTCTTTAGCTTACTCCATAATCACAAAGGGATTACTTTGACTTCCATAATCACTATCATCCTTTTCTTGAATTTTAATATTACTATCTAAATAGGCTGTAGGGCGAACAGCAAAAATACCAGGGACACCGGAGTTACTTATGGACTCGCTAACAGCTACAATGAATGCAGTGTAAGCATCCGACGGATAAGGGACTGGAGTTATCGTCCATTGTATACTTGAACTATCATATAACCAATCATTATTTTTACAATTGGAGTTGCTATTATGCCAGTTGACCATACTTGTTGTTAAACATCTATTTCGGTCTTCTCCTCCTATTGCAAATCCATAGTCAGAGGGATACATAAGTCCTATATACCCATCCCATGTGGTTGTTCTTGGAACTTTATCAGTACAGTAATTTCCACTGTTGCATGTCTTTCCATTATGATTACTTCGTTCTGCTTGATATGTTGCATTTGCTAGCCAATCTGATTCATTATATGTTGCAAATGTTCCTGTATTCCATCTTACTTTGACTAATTTATCTTTAACACTTTCTGTCAGTCCTGTACTACTAAAATCGCAAGCTGTTTGACTTTCATTTGTACCATTGTAACATTCTCCATTTGTCTTACTCCAATATTCTTTTTCGTTTAAAGTTGTCATCAAGTCAGCCTCACTCCACTCATTTACACCACGTCCACCGTTTACTTCATTTTCTGATGTGTCCCAGCTCCAGTTTCCTATACTATCTGCTCTGATTATTTTTACTAAACTTTGTCCTGTACTTTCACTTTCATCTTCACCCACAACTGTCATATTATTCATGACTCCGATTATTCGCCATAGGATTGGTTTATCTTCAGAATCTCTATCTCCTATGTCTATATAATTATTTACTTCTTTTCCTATATATCTTAAGTTTTGGTCATTCGTGTCATCATAAGCTAAGTTAGTTTGGTCACTCTCTATTAATTTTTCTATGTAATCAGCGATATTAGGTTCACTTCCTTGACTTCCATTAATTACTATCTTACTTGTAAATGTTTGGTTCATTATTGATTGTGGGGAGTCATTATCTATCCATAATCTTAATTCATAATTTTTAGTAACTTCTTTTTCTTTAGTTGATGGGTTTAATTTTCCTTTTAAGAGTATTCTTCCTTCTTTAGCTCCATCTATTATAGTTTTACTTTCTTTTTCATAACTACTGAGTAATTTAGGGTACTTCTTTATACCAACTTGATTTATCAATACTTTAACATATTTGCTTTCTAAATTTGTATTACTTAACATTTCTAATCCTATTTCATAATCAGTATATACATTACATTTATTAGTAACAGTAAATGTAAATGGTTTTAATTCTAATCCATCACTGTCTTCTATAGGATAGGCTTCTCCTAAATTTATTTGATTTAATTCATTTTCAATTTTTACATCAATACACCCTGTTGTTATAACATTTTCTTCTACTTGAGTTTTTGTCACTTGCCAAAAGGCATAACTTGTTCCTATTGTTATGGTTATTGTAAGAATTAGTAGTATGATTACTATCTTCTTATTTAATAACCCCCCCCCCAAGCACTTTTTTATCTTTCATTTTCATCTCCTACTTTCTATATACATCTTAACACAAAAAAAAGAAGAAGTATAACATTTTTTCGTTTATTATACTTAATTTTTTTTTATATCTTATATATTTTATCTTGCTTTGCTACTAAATAAATAATTGTTACAATAATACTTAATATTCCAAATATTATAATTGGTAAAAAATTACCTGTCTTTGGATTTTCTACTACTCCACAACTTGTATAATAAGCTTCTTTACTTACTTCATTACCATTTTTATCATAATATTTACCATCTTTTTCACTACAAATTATTTTTGATGTTTCTTTTTCAGGTTCTTCTTCTTTTTCTGTTAGGCAAGATTTTTTATAGGCATCTTCACTAACAGCATTTCCTTCATTATCATAAAATATTCCACTTACCTCTTTACACTTTATGATTTCAATATTACATGAAGATAAATATTCTTCTTCATTGACAATTGAGCCTTTATCATTAAAGTATACATTGTTTATATTTTGACATTGATGGTCAAAATATCCTGTTCCTGCTTTATTAATTTCTATTTTGGCATTGGGGTCATTTTTAGGATAAGTAAAAACTAATTCAGCTATTTTATAAGTTCCATCTTCATAATAAATTACAGGATTATTACGGGTGTCATTTGAAGTAACAAAAGTTATTTTAAAGGAATTATCTTCTTTATCAGTTTTTTCTTTTTCATACCAACCATCAAATACATTGATTTTTTTTAATGTTACTCCAGTCATATTTATTTCAAAACCAACAAATTCAACATAATTTTTGGTTTTACTATTATCAATTTTTATTTGAATAGGACACTTAATTTCATTTGTTTCTTTATTGTAATTTTCTGCTACTTTTAAACAAGATTGCCAAACAGTTTCGTCTAATATTAATTCAGCTTGGGCAGTTTTAAACCCTAATAAAGCTAAAAATATAAGGAATATTAAAATAACTTTTTTCATCGTATCACACCTCTATCTTATTTATAACCCACTAATTAATTATTTGTCAAGAAAAAAAAGTTCACTAAAACGAACTTTTTATAATTTATAGAATTTAGTTTTTTTGTTATAACGATATAAGAATATACCACCAATACAACTTAAGACTATTAATATGTAAGGTAATATATTACCAGTCTTGGGATTTTCTACTACTCCACAGCTAGCAAAATAAGCTTCTTTACTTACTTCATTACCATTTTTATCGTAGTATTTGTCATTTTCTTCATAACATCCCTTAATTGGGCACATTTTAGCAAATTCTTCTTTGGTTATTTCATGACCATCATTATCATAATATTTGTCATCTTTGTATTCACATTTTGGATTACAAGATTTATCATATTCATCTTTGGTTACTTCTTTTCCAGTCTTATCATAGTATTTGTTATTTTCTATTTTACATTGTGGTGTTTCTTCTTTAGCTGTATCACAAGATTTATGATAATCTTCTTCACTTACTTCATGTCCATCTTTATCATAATATTTATCATTTTCAAATTTACATTTAGGATTACATGAATTATCATAAGTATCTTTATCAACAATGTGTCCACTTAAATCATAATATACTCCATTTTTAAATTCACACTTAGGATTACATTTATCATCATAAGTATTTTTATTTACTACATGTCCATTTGGGTCATAATAAATACCATCTTTGTATTCACATTTTGGATTACATTTATTATCGTATGTGTCTTTGTCTACTTGATGACCATCTGGGTCATAGTAAATGCCATTTTCAACTTTACACTTAGGATTACATTTACTATCAAATTCTTCTTTATCTTTTAAAGTTTCTCCTGATGGTCCATAATAAGTTCCATCTTTATAACCACATTTTGGTGGTTCTACTTGAGGTTTATCACATTGAGCATGATAATCTTCTTCACTAACAATTCTTCCATTACTACCAAAATATTGACCATCAACTATAGAACAAGTTCTATTTAAATAACCAGCTCCACTACCTCCAATAGTCGCTCCACAATCTTTTTCATTACCTATGTCAACTAAAATAGTAAATTCACCAATAATAGTTGAAGTATTTGGTCCATATATTTTAGGACTATTAGTTGTATCATCAGAAGATACAAAGTGATAAGTATATTTAAGTCCATCTTGTTTTGAACTAGTTATTTGCCAACCATTTTTAGGAGTAACTTCTATTTTTTTAACAGCATCAGATTTAGCTGTAATATTAATATCAATATATTCTAAATAACTTTTGTCTGTAACATTTAGTTTAATAGAACATTTTTTGACCATTACTCTTCTTGAAGCGTCATATGTTGGTTGTGAGTTTGAACAATCAGCTACAGCTTGATTATCTATTGCAATACTAGCTTTAACATTTGGCACCATAAATAAACTCATTATTATTAATAACATTGTTAGAAAATATTTTTTCATTTCTTTTCAACTCCTTTAAATAACCGTTATTATAAACTTTTTTTCTAAAAAGTCAAGATTTAAAAGAAAAAGCGGTCAACGACCACTTATTTCTCTTTAATTATACGTGATACATTTTATTATTTTTCTTAGTTATTAAATATAAGCCAATTGCTATTACTATACCACCAATAATTATTGTATATGGTAAGAAATTACCAGTTTGAGGATTTTCTTCAGTTGTTGTACAAGCTGCTTTGTATGCTTCTTCACTTACTTCATTACCATTTGCATCATAATATTTATTTCCAACTACTTGACATTTTGGTGTTTCTGGAGTTTCTTCCTCAACTTTTTCAAGTATCATTTCACAAGTATTTGTTGCTGAGTTTCCTGTTGATGTTACATCTAATTTAATAGTTGCAACTCGCTCTTTACTTGTAGCACCAGCAGATTTTGTTAAATCAATATCAATTGTATTTCCATCAGCACTAGCTACAATTGTTCCTGTCCAACCATTAGAAAATGATTTGTCTTTAAAACGGAAATTAGAATTTTTTAAAGTTATTCTAGCTTTATATTTTGTAATACTTCCGCTTGTAACATTAACTCCTAAATAAAATTGAGTATTATCTCCGCTATCTTGGATAGTTATTGATTTATCTCCTAATGTAGTATCATTCATACTAATATCAGTTGACGCGAAAATCTCTCCTGTAGCTGCATTTGCTTTAATTGGTAATAAAACTGCACATAATAATGCTAGTAGACTAAGTCCAATTCTTTTTTTCATAAATAAACCTCTTTTCTTTTTCATTTGTATTATGCTCATATTATACCATAAAAATACTTCTTTTCCACTCTATTTTGCAAATTATTTTGAATTATGTCAATTTTTGTCAAATAATTTTCAGTATATTTCTTCTTCTTTTTGTGATATGATATAGTTAAGAATAGAAATGTGTGGTGATTTATAGTGAAAAAAATATTAATTAGATTACAATCTCGTTCATTATTTTTTTCTTATAAACATAACCAATTAGTTCGCGATGATTTAATGAATACTAATATCATAAGTGATAGTGAACTTGTTTTTTCTGATGATTATATATTAAACAATGAAAAAATTGTTGGCCCTTTTTTCAAAGAATTATGTGAAATGAATAAAATTAATTCATTAATTTTTCAAAATAAAGAATTAGCTTGTTTTTTATTAAAGTATTTTAAAGGAATTAAACAAATTAAAGCAGTTAAAATTAAAAAAGAAGAAAATATTAGTTATGAATTATGTGAAGAGTTAATTGCGAATAAATATGTTGAATTTTTAGATTGTTATAGTATTCCTAATTTTATGATGGATTTATTAGATAAACATCATATTAAAGTTAAGACACATAGTGAAGTTTTTTATATTTCTAATTTTATGTTACAAAATGATTTAACTGATTATTCTAAAATATTTTATAAAAAGCAAATTGAAATATATGGTTCTTTAAATGAAGAAGATAGAGAAGATTTTTTAACTTTTTTACATATTAATCGTTATTTAAAAGTTATTAATCTTAAAGTATTAAATCAAAATGATTTAGAGTTTATTTTATTTAATCTTAAGCAAAATCATTTTCATAATGTTTATATTGATATTTATGAAGATGTAACTAAGCCAGATGATATTTTATATTTAAAAGAGTTAAATAAAAGATATAAAAAACAAGGATTTATGTTAGAACTTATTTATTCTAAAGAATATTTAAGTGAAAATTTATTTAAACAAATAAGTTTGAATACTTTAAAATTATGTGGTCTTATTTTAATTATGATAGTATGTGGTTCTTTTAGTTATGTTTTTATTAGAAATTATATGTCTATGCAAGAAGTTTCTACGATACAAGAAAAAGTTTATGAACAAATAAGTAAGGCTGATGAGATACCTGAAGAAGAAATATCACTAGAAGAAGAACAAACAGGCTTAGTAGTTAAAAATAAGTATATAGCTTCTTTAAAAGAGATAAATCCAGATATTGTAGGATATTTGAAAGTTAATAATACTAATGTTGATTATCCAGTAGTACTTGGAAAAGATAATGTTCATTATTTAAATAATAATTTGTATGGAGAAAGTGATATGAATGGTTGGATATATATGGACTTTCGAAATAACCCAACTGTTTTAAATGATAATACAATTATTTATGGACATAATATGTATTACAGTGGAGTTATGTTTGGAACATTACATTATACTTTAAACAATAGTTGGCAGCAAGACGCAAATAATCTTATCATATCTTTTGATACTATGTATGAAACAATGAAATGGCAAATATTTTCTATTTATACAATTCCTAAAACCAGTGATTATTTAAGAGTATCTTTTGATGATGAAACTGATAAAATCCAATATATAAATATGGTTAAAAATAGAAGTCGTAAGGATTTTCAAGTAGATGTGTCAAGTGATGATAAAATTCTTACTTTGTCAACTTGTACTGGTGATAATGCGAGATTAGTTATTCATGCGAAGAAGATTCTAGAAGATTCTTAATTATTTGATAATTTTCTTGATAACGAATATTTTTAGGATTTAATTCAAGGGCTTTTTTGGCATATCTTAATGATTCTTTAACATGACCTGTATAAAAAGAGCTCAAAACTAATAAATCATAAAATTCACTATTCCACGCAAACTCTTCATTGATATATGAAGGGCTTTTTTCTTTAATTTTTAAAGCTTTTTTAGCTAACTTGTATGATAAAAGATAATTATTTTGATTTAAGTATAGATTAGCAAGTTCAATGTAGCCTTCTCGTAAATATGGGGCTTCTTCAATAGCTTTTTGATACCACATTATAGCTTCTTCTAAATAATTTAATGCCCAATAAGAACGAGCGATAAAACGCATGGAAGCACATCTTTCATCTTTCCATGTAGCATTTGGACATTTTAAATGTTTATGAAGTGTTTTAATACATTTGTCATAATAATGGTAATACATATACTCTCTTCCTAAATAATGAAGATTTCTATCATCTAAGGGATTTTCTTTAACACTTAATTCTAATAATGGTAAATACATACTTCTTGATTTAGTATTATCAGGATAATGATTTAGGGTGATGTTTGTTTCAACATATTTTTCACAAGGTCCAGAATATTCTAAGACTTCATGAACCGGATGAGTCCATTTATAACCATTTCTTATATGAATTTTTTCATAGCGAAAGCTAACTAAGGGATGATTATTTTCATCTAGCTTCCAATTATAGTTATAACGGGCTCTAGTAGCATTTTTATTTTCTTTAAAAGAAGTTTCTAGTTCTTTTCGCCAACCTTCTTCTAAAATTTCATCTAAATCAGTGCATACACATATATCAATATCTTTGGGAACCATTTCTAATGAAGCATTTCTTGCCACATCAAAACGCCAAGGAGTTATTTTTTTTATTTTGACATGAACATTATTTTCTTTTAATAATTTAACTGTCTTATCAGTTGAACCAGTATCTAAAACATAAATATCATCAGCTTCTTGCATGGATTTGACCCAGCGATTAACAAATTTTTCTTCGTTTTTAGCAATAGCATAGACGGCTATTTTAAGTTTTTTCATATATTTCCTCCATAGTATTTTATGCCAAAAAAAAGAGTTTGTTAAGAGATTGTACAAACATCTTTTCTTCCCTCAGACTCATGGAAAGTAGCTATGCCATCTAAGTTATTTGGGAATGCGTCTAAGCCATATTGAACTGCTAATTCATCACTTGTAACTGTTTCGGTTATCTTAATTGTTAAATTATCATCATCAAATTCTGTATCACCACTAGAACTTGCTCCAGCATTATTTAAAGTATTATTCATATCGGTATAAGTTTTCTTTAATTCATCATATGATTCTTTATCAGTAAATTTATAGGTATCTATTTTTCTAATACTTATTAATTCATCAGTTTCTGATAAGTCATATTCATAATTTTCAGTTAAGGTAGCATTTTCAATGGCACTACTAGTATCTTTTATAGTACATCTTAATACTTCAGCTGGAACAGAATTACTGACAATTAATTTAGCTTTTACTTCTGTTTTATTATCGTAATCATCAGAAACTTCTAAAGACACTTCAAATTCACCTTCTGTGCTTGTATCAATTGTTTCACCTTTTGCTAATTCAATATCACAGCCATTTGCAATAGTTGCATCTTTACATGAATCAATAAAATCTTCAGGATTTACTTCTGTATTAGGCTTAACAGTCAAATCTTTTAATTTTACAACAGGGCCTTTACTATCTTTAACATTTAAATTACTAGTTACAGGTGTTGTATTTGGGCATGTAATTGTGTATTTATAGCTATCACTACTATCACCTTTTACAACTTCAACAGTACAAGAAGTCACGTTTTCGCCTGTTATTTGAGCATATTTAGTAACATCTTTAGAAAATTCTTCACCTTTTTCCCAGGTTGTTAAAGTTGGGACGATGGTATATTTAGAAACACTACTTGTTTTAGCATAGTTTAAAAAGTAATAAACACCAGCTCCAACAGCAAAAATTAGAATGATTACTAAAAGGACTATTAAAGTTTTCTTTGATTTTTTAGGTTTCTTATTACTTGCATTACCATCTGTGTTAAATGGTGGTGGGGTTGGAACTCCTAAGTTATTATTAGGCATTTGATTAGAATTTCCAAAAGGATTAGTATTAGGAATTGGTTCATTTACTCCACTAATTATGTTATTGGCACTATTAAAGGTATTGGTATTTAAATTATTATTTGGTGCGGGATTTGGTGCAATATTACTTGGATTACTATTCATAGTGTTATTAAAAAACATTCCTTCACTCGCATTATTATTCATACCATTATTTAAGTTATTAGTTGGTTGTTGTCCAAAAGCATTAAAGCCGGTAAAAGTAGAATTACTTGTTAAAGTCTCCCCAACTAGTGGTTCACTTACAGCACTGGCTCCTTGATTTGCTTGGCTTTGCATTCCTTCTGGTGCTAAATTAATAGGTGTCTGTGGTGGGGTTGGTTGCACTGGTGGTGGAGTCATAGTAGGTGCAGGATTTTCTAATGCCCCATTTCCTCCCATATTAGGCACAGCCCCATTTAACGCATCAGCACCTGTTGGAGTTACTGATGGTGGTATTGGAACATTTTGATTGGGAATGCTATTTAAATTAGTTGGTTCTAAATTATTCCCATTGTCATTTTTATTCGTATTTAAATCTTCGATATTCATATTAAATACCCCTCAATTCTATTCATGTTACCATTATACTAACTTTTTTTTAAAATAGCAACTAAGTTTTTTACTTAAATACGGTAAATATGTAAAAATGAGAAAATATCTAGTATAATTTACCGTTATTTTCTTCCCATTGTTCCATAATTTCTAAACATTCTTCTCTATCCATTTTTATTAATTTTAACATTTCATTATTTCCTTTGATAAATTCATAAATATCATCGTCACGAAAGCCAATTTTTTTAGCGTCTTCTTTTGTACAAGCATAGTAAACTGTTTTAATATTAGCCCATATAATAGCTGATAAACACATAGGACATGGTTCACAAGTTGTATATAAAGTACATGATGATAAGTCATGAGTATTTAATTTTTTGGAAGCCTCTCTTATGGCAACTATTTCCGCATGAGCTGTGGGGTCATGACTTAATAAAACTTGGTTATTACCTTTTGCTATTACTTCATCAAAGCGTGTTATAACCCGAGTTTGACAGTTGATAAAATAAAAAAAGTTTAATTTTTGTTGAAATTAAGCTTTTCTTTTATCTTAAT